>DASZDF010000342.1:0-15314 GCA_035942275.1 Solirubrobacteraceae bacterium
GTCGCCGACCAGGCGCTCGCGGAGCTGCGGGCGGGCGGCTCGCGTCCCCGCCGCGCCGCGCGGAGCGGGACGGCCGCGCTCACCCCGAGCGAGCGCCGGGTCGCGAAGCTCGCGGCGGCCGGGCTGGCGTCGGCCGACATCGCGCAGCGGCTGTTCGTGTCGCGCAAGACCGTCGAGACGCACCTCCAGCGCTGCTACCGCAAGCTCGGGATCCACTCACGCCGCGAGCTCGCCCGGCTGTTCGACGCCGACGCGTCAAGATCCGCCGTCTGATCGACCGGGTCCGCAGCTTCACGTACGAGCGCCAGCGGCTCGGCCGCGCGGCGCCGGACGCCGCCGCCGCGCTGCGCGAGATCGTCGGCGTCTACTCGTCGCACCCGAGCGCGCCGCTCTCGCTCTACGCGCGCGCGAAGGACTTCGACTTCGCGAGCGTCGATGGCCTGCGGCTCCCGGCGATGCGGGGCTCGATCCACCTCCTCCCGCGCGACACCGCCCACCTCCCGTTCCGCGCGCTGAAGGTGCCGCGGTCGGTGGAGGAGTCGCGGATGCGGTACTTCAAGCTGACGCCGGAGCGCTACGAGGAGCTGCGCGCGAAGGTGCTCGACGTGGCGGACGAGCCGCGCACGTCGGCCGAGCTCAAGAAGCTCGTGGGCGGCGGCGACGAGCTGCGCTACGTGCTCGGGGCGACGGCCCGCGAGGGGCTGCTCGTGCGGGTCGGCGCCGAGGGGCTGCGGTCCAACGCGCTGAAGTGGGTGCGGCCGAAGCCGAAGATCAAGCCCGCGAAGGCCGACGAGGCGCTGGCGTGGCTCGCGGGGGAGTACCTCCGCGCCTACGGCCCCATCAGGCGCGAGGACTTCGCGTGGTGGTCGGGCGCCGAGCGCAGGCAGGCCGATGCCGCGCTCGCCGAGCACGACACCGTCGAGCTCGACGGCGGGCTGCTCCTGCGCCGCGAGGACCGCGAGGCGTTCGAGCGGGCGACGAAGCCGAGCGGCATCGACCTCCTCCCGAAATGGGACATGCTCACCATGGGCTACCGCAAGGACGGCCGCGCCCGCTTCGCCCACGACGACGTGGTCGACCGCTGCTACGACTTCCGCGGCGACGGCAACCCGCTCGTCCTCCGCGACGGCCAGGCCGTCGCGGCCTGGTCGATGAAGTTCGCCGGCAAGCGGATGGAGGTCGGGGTCGACTGGTTCGACAAGCCCGGCAGGCGCGAGGCGAAGGCGACCGCCGACGCGTTCGAGGACCTGGCGAAGCTGCTCGGCGCGACGTCGGTGAAGGGCAACGAGTGACACGGCGCCAAGCGTGCACGACGAAGAGGCCGCGGGCTTGCGGCGCGACAGAATCGTTGCGAACATGTGTTCGATTCGATGATCGTCTGCGTCCTCCTTCCGCGCTTCGCCCTGACCGTCGCCGCCGCCGACCGCGAGCAGCTCCTCCGCGAGCCCGCTGCCCTCGCACCCGAGCCCGGCCGCGAGCAGCTCGTGGGAGAGGTCTCCCCGGCCGCCGAGGCGCACGGCGTCCGCCCCGGGATGCGGCTCGGCGAGGCGCTGGCACGCTCTCCCCGGCTCGCGCTCGTCCCGCCCGATCCGGTCGGGGTCGCCGACGCATGGGAGAAGGTGCTCGCCCGGCTCGAGTCGATCGGCGCCGCCGTCGAAAGCCCGTCGCCCGGCCAGGCGCTCTTCGACGCCCGAGGCCTGCGGCGCCTGCACGGTGGGCACCTCGACGGGGTCCTCGAGGCGACGCGCCGCGCGCTCAAGCGCCCCGCGCGCATCGGCGCCGGACCGACGCGCTTCGTTGCGCTGGCCGCTGCGAGCGTCGCGCGGGCGCGGCGGCCGCACACGGTCCCGGCCGGCAGCGCGGCCGCCTTCCTCTCCGGTCAGCCCGTCGACCTCCTCCGCCACCGCCCGGGGCTCGAGAAGCTCCCCGAGCAGCTCGACCGCCTCGGCGTCGCGACGCTCGGCGAGCTCGCGAACCTGCCGCGCGCCGCGCTCGCCGACCGCTTCGGCGCCGCGGGCACGCACGCGCACGAGCTGGCCTCCGGGGAGGACGCGCCGGTCCGCCCGCGCGTCGCCACCGAGCGCCTCGAGGAGTCCCTCGAGCTCCCCGAGGCCGGCTCCGGCACGCAGCTCGAGCGGGCGCTGGCGATGCTCGTCGACCGCCTGCTCGCCCGCCGCGACCGGGAGGGCCGCACGATCCGCGCCGCCGTCCTCTCCGCGAAGCTCGTCGAGGGCGGCACGTGGCGCGAGCGGGTCGTCTTCCGCGAGGCCACCGCCGACCCGGCCCGGATGAAGCTCGCGCTCACCGGACGCCTGCAGCTCCTGCCCGCCCCCGCCGAGACGCTGCGCCTGGCCGCCGACCGCCTCGGCCCCCCGCACGGCGGCGGCCGCGCGCTGTTCGAGGACGGGGCGACCGAGCGCCGCGCGCGCCTGCGCGAAGCCGTCAGGCAGGCACGCGCCGCGGCCGGGCCGGAGGCGGCGCTGCGGGTGCTCGCCGTCGATCCGGACTCGCGCGTCCCCGAGCGGCGCGCGGTCCTCACGCCGTTCGAATGAGCCCCGGGCCGAAGCGCCTGAACGAGCCGCGGCCGGCGCGCGTCCGGGCCGGGGAGGGAGGCTGGCCGCTCGCGGTGGACGGACGCACCGTCGACGCCGTGCGGGAGTCGTGGCTCGTCGAGGACCGCTGGTGGACCGACCGCCCGATCCGCCGCCGCTACTGGGAGGTCGTCACCGTCGACGGGCGCAACCTCGTCGTGTTCCGCGACATCGACTCCGCGGAGTGGCATCGCCAGCGCTGACGCGGGCCCTGCCACGATGAGAGCCATGCCGTCCGCAGGACTCGGCCACGTCGCCACCGCCTCGTTCCTCGCCTCGCGCGTCGCGCCGACGGGCGGGTTCGCGGTCGCCCTGGCCGGCGGCGTCGCGATCGCGCGGGCGTCGCAGCGCGGCGGCTTCCGCGCCGGCGCGGGGACGAGCGCCGCCGCGATGCTCCAGACCGTCGCGATCATGGGCCCGGCGCGTGTGGGCATCCCTCTCACGCAGGCGGTCTCCGCTCCCGTCCTCGGGTGGATGGAGGCGCGCGGGCTCGGGACGGCGGCGCAGGCGCTGGCGGCGATGGCGATCCGCCTCGCGCACCACATCGTCGGTGTCCTCTTCTACGTCTGGCTGATCCTCGGGATCGACGCGTACGCCGGGAGCTACGACCGGCTCTTCGGGTGGGTGCCGGTGCTGCCGGAGGGGCGGACGGGCGCGCTGATCGCGACGTCACTCGCGATCATCGGCTGGACGATCGCCGCGAGCGTCGTGCAGGCGGTCGTCTACCGGCGCGGGCTGCGGCGGTGGCGGGAGGGGGCAGAGGAGCGGATCGACGCCGATGCGCCCGCGCCCGCGGGGCGCTCCGAGCGCGTCGAGCCCCGCTTCGACCCGCGCGCGGTCCTGCTCGCCGCGGTCGTCGCCTTCACCGTGCTGGTCGCGAGCACCTCGTGGCCGCTCCTCGCGGCGGTGGGCGTCTGGCTCGCGCTCGCGTGGGCGGTTTCGCGCGGCGACCGCGCGCCGGTGAAGGCCGGCCTGATCCTCACCGCCGCGCTCGCGTTCGCGACGCTGACGGCCGGGCTCATCGGCGGGCTCGGCCTGGAGACCACGCTGCGGCGGACGCTCCGCGCGGCGCTGCTCGTCCTCGTCGCGACGTGGCTGCGCTCGGCGGCGGGGGAGGACGGCCTGCGCGAGGTCTTCCGGCGGATGCTGCGCCGCGCGCGCCGGGTGCCCGCCGCGCGGGAGACGGAGGAGGTGCTCGACGGGCTCGGCTCGACCGGCGCGCTCGCGGACTCGGGGCGGCGGCTGCTCGCGCGGCTGGAGCGCCTCCCGGCGAAGAAGCCGGTCCCGCTCGCCGACGCCGTCCTCGACTGGGTCGCGGGGGAGGCCGGGCACCACACCGCGGCGCCTCCGGACCCGCCGCGTGCGCTGCGGGCGCGGGTGCGCGACGGGCTGCTCGTCGTGCTCGCGGTGGCGACGGCACTGGCGCTGCCGCTCGGGGCGTAGGCGTGGTCGCTCCCTCCTATCGCGAGCGCCTGCGGGCGGAGGGGTCCGTGCTCGCGGCGTGCGGGGTCGTCGGGAGCGTCGTGCTGCTCGTCGTCCGGACCGACGACGCGACGCGCGGGCCGCTCAGCACGGTCGTCCAGCTCGCGGTCGTCGCCGCGCTGCTGGCGTGGCTCGCGCCGCGGTCGGCGCGGACCTCTCTCGCGGCGAGCGAGGCGGTCGCCGACGAGGGCTCCGGCGAGCCGACGCCCCTGTGGAAGCTGCCGTTGATCGTCGTGGGCCTTGCGGCGCTGTTCGCGGCGCTGGTCGGGTGGGACGCGGCGCTGCGGATCACCGGCGGCTGCACGCTCGTCGGGCTCGCGCAGGCCGTCGTGATCGAGCGCATCGTCGCGGCGGACGAGGAGCGGCGCGGGCGCGTGTACTTCAGGCAGCCGGGGTCGCGGATCCTGCGCGGGACGAAGCTCGGCTTCCGGCCGCGAGGCTGACGCTCCAGGCGCAGCCGACCGCGACGAGGGCGGTACCCGTCCTGCGCTTCCCGCTCGCCGCCGCGACGATGCCGGCGACGCGCAGGACCGTCGACGCGCGCGCGGCGTGGAGGAGCGCGTCGTCCGGCGGTTGGGCCCGAGCGAAGTAGGTGGTGAACGCGTAGCCGAAGCCGGCGCCGACGCGGGTCGCCTCCGCTGCGATCGCGGCGCGGGGGAGCCTTCCGTCGCTCGCGAGGCCGCGGAGCGCGGCGGTCGTGAAGCAGGCGTCGACGAGGGCTTCGAGGTCGCGGCCGGCGCGGGTCGGGCCGGTCGCGCGGGCGACGGGGCCGTCGAGGGCGTCGGTGAGAGCGGCGACGAGGTAGACCGACGCTGTGGGGCGTTGTGCCGCGACGGGGACGAGCCACGCGCGCGCGAGCGTGAGCGCGTCGGCGGGGCCGAGCGGGCGCGGCTCGCCCTCCGGCGTCTCGAGCATGCCCAGGTGCCAGTCGAGCATCAGCGCGACCGCCGCCCACCACGCCAGCGCGGCGCGCTTCCCCGCGAGCCCGGGCGCCGCGACGTACGCGAGCGCGCCTGCCGCTATCCACCGCCGGCTCTGCCGCACCAGGTCCGGCCGCTCTTCGCGCACCGCGGCGCTCCGCGCGAACGACGCGTCGAGGAAGCGGGCGACGGCTCGCGGTGCGAAGCGGTCGCGCCGGAGCCGCTCGAGCTCCTCGCGCGTCCATCGTTCACCGTCCGTCAGCGCTTCCGGCACAGACGCGCATTGTCTCGTGCGCGGCTCGCCCTCAGCCTCGCCGGCATGCGCTGCGCACGCGGGCAGGCCTCCGTCGACTGGATCGCTCTCGTGCTCGTCCTCGCGGTGACGTTGCTCGTGGCCGGCGCCGGGGCTCTTCCCGGCGCGGACGCGATCCCGCGCGCGGTCGGCTCCACCTTCGCGCGCGCGTTCTGCCTGGTCAGCGGCGGCGACTGCCTGAGCGGGCGGCCGCGGCGGTGCATCGTGCGGTCGGAGCAGAAGTCGCGCGAGCGGCGCGTCGCGGCCGCGGTCCTGCGGCTCGCCGACGGGCGGCGCGTGCTGCGCGAGGAGCGCTCCGACGGCACGGTCGCGATCACGGTCGAGGACACCGCGAGCGGCGGCGCGGGGGTCACGCCGGGCCTCGAGCTGACCGTGGGTGGCCAGGGCGTGAGCGGGCGTGCGGAGCTGGTGGCGGACGCCCGCGGCGCGAAGGGGCGGCGGTTCGTCGTCCCGGACGCGGCGGCGGCGGACCGGCTGATGGCGCGCCTCGCGGGCGAGCACGACGGCGCGCGGCGGATCGTCGAGGGCGGCGGCGACGGGGATCCGGTGCCCGACGAGCGTTGGTGGGCGCTCGGCGCCGGCGGCGAGGCCGAAGCCGTGCTGAGCGGGCTGAAGGTGATCGGCGCGGACGCCCGGGCGGCGGGCGGCACGGTGGCGGGCGTGCGCGAGCGCCCGCGGACCGGCGAGCGGACGGTCGTCCTGCGAAACGACAGCGAGATCGTCGCGGCGCTCACCGCGCCGCTGTCCGGGCTCGGGGTCGGGCACCCGTCGAGCGCCGCGGTCGAGCTCGTCTTCGACCGCAAGGGCGAGCCGACGGCGCTCACCGCGCGCCTCGCCCGGGGCATCCACGGCGAGCTGTCGCTGCCGGGCTTCCGCGCCGGCGGGGGCGACCTCGTGGAGGCGGAGGCGAGGCTCGACCTTCGGGACCCCGTGACGCGCGTGTTGATGATCGAGGTCCTCGACGGGATGACCGACTGGGCGCCGCGGCGCACCGTGGCGGCAGCGCGGCAGCTCGGCGGGCGGCTGGCGCGGGACGCGCGCCTCGACGTCCGCCTCTACGAGACCGACCGCCACTCGACGGTGAAGGGCGTGAGGGGCGGCTTCATGGTGATGCTCGGCTACGAGGTCGAGGAGATCACGCGCACGGCGCGGCTCGTGGACGCGGCCGGCCGCGAGCCCGGGATGGGGTGGTCGCGGCGGATCGACTGCGTGGGGATCGCATGACGTCGGCCGTTCATGCGAACATGTGTTCGTGTCGTACGTCGAGCTCCACGCCCACTCCGCCTTCTCCTTCCTGGACGGAGCGAGCCTTCCGTCGGAGATCGTGTCCGCGGCGGTCTCGCTCGGCTACGAGGCCGTCGCGCTCACCGACCACAACGGCGTGTACGGGTCGATGGAGTTCGCGCAGGCCGCGCGATCGCTGGGGCTGCGGGCGCTGCACGGGGCGGAGGTCGACGTCGTCGACGAGCCCGTCGGCCGGCACCGGCGCGACGCGCCGCCGCCGTCGCGGCACGTGACGCTCCTGGTCCGCGACGCGAGGGGGTGGAGCAACCTCTGCCGGCTCTTGACGCGCGCCCACGCGCACACGCGCGCGCCGGAGGGCGGGCCGATCGTGGACTCGCCGCGGGTGACGCTCGCGGACCTCGAGGAGCACGCCGCGGGGCTCGTCTGCCTGAGTGGGTGCGCGCGCGACGGCGTCCGCGACGAGCCGACGATGCGCCGGCTGCTCGCCGCGTTCGGGCGCGAGGCGTTCCGGGTCGAGCTCCAGCGGCCCTTCCAGCGCCACGACCGGGCACTGAACCGCGGTCTGGCCGGGCTCGCCGAGCGACTGGGGGTCCCGTGCGTGGCGACCGGGAACGTCCACGCGCACGCGCGCTGGCGGGCACGGCTGCAGGACGCGTTCGTGGCGGTGCGCGAGCACACGACGCTCGACGCGTCCGAGCCGCTGCGGCGCGGCAACCACGCGCACGTGCTGGCGTCGCCGGCGGCGATGGCGGCGCGGTTCGCCGACCATCCGGAGGCGGTCGCGGAGACGGCGCGGCTGGCGGAGACGCTGCGGTTCGACCTGACGCACGACCTCGGCTACCGCTACCCGGGCGCGGAGGACGGCGGGGCCGACCGCCGGCTCGCGGAGACCTGCTGGTCGTTCTTCGAGCAGCGCTACCCGCGCGGCGATCGGTCTCGCGCGCCCTCCGGTCGGGCGCTGCGCGAGGAGGCGCTCGACCGGCTGGAGACCGAGCTGCGGCTGATCGCCGGCCTCGGGCTGTCAGGGTTCTTCAACCTGCACCACGAGCTGCTCGAGCTGGCGCGGGAGGTGGCGTGCGAGGTCCGGGGGCCGTCGGTGGCGCGGCAGGTGCTGCCGCCGGGGCGGGGGCGGGGGTCCTCCGTCTCCTCGATCGTCTGCTACCTGACCGGGCTGTCGCACGTCGACCCGGTCCAGAACGAGCTGCTCCTCGGGCGCTTCCTCAACGAGGAGATCACCTCGCTGCCCGACATCGACCTCGACTTCCCGCGCGACGTGCGCGAGGTCCTCCTGCCGCGGATCCACGACCGCTACGGCCGCGACCGCTCCGCGCTCGTCGCCGCGTTTCCGACGTACAAGGCCCGCGGCGCGATCCGCGAGCTCGGCAAGGCGCTCGGCCTGCCGCCGGGGGAGATCGAGCGGGTCGCGCGCGGGGCGGAGGGCTTCGGGCGCGTGGGCGACGACATCGAGACGGTGCTGGGCGCCGAGCGCCTCGCCCCCGACGCCGCCGCCCCGCACGACCCGGCGGGCCCGCTCCGCGCGAGCCCCACCTCCCGCTGGGCGTGGCTCAAGGCGCTCGCCGACGAGGCCTACGGCCTGCCGCGCCACCTCTCCCAGCACTCCGGCGGCATGATCGTCGCGACCCGCCCGCTCGTCGACTGCTGCCCGGTCGTCCCGGCGTCGATGACCGGGCGCCAGATGGTCCACTGGGACAAGGACTCGTGCTCCGACGCCGGCTTTTTGAAGATCGACCTGCTCGGGCTGGGGATGCTGTCCGCCGTCGAGCGGACGGTCGACCACATCGCGCGGCGCACGGGCGAGGTGATCGATCTCTCGCGGATCCCGTTCGACGACCCCGCGACGTTCACGATGATCCAGGAGGCCGACACCACCGGCGTCTTCCAGATCGAGAGCCGGGCGCAGATGGCCTCGCTGCGGCGGACGCGCCCCGAGACGCTGGAGGAGCTGACGATCCAGGTCGCGATCGTGCGGCCAGGGCCGATCCAGGGCGGTGCGGTCAACCCGTACATCGAGCGCCGGCAACGGCTGCGGGCCGACCCCGACTTCGAGGTCCCCTACGACCACCCGTCGCTCGAGCCCGTGCTGAAGGAGACCCTCGGCGCGATCATCTTCCAAGACCAGGTGATCGAGGTCGCGATGGCGTTCGCGGGCTTCTCGCCGGGGGAGGCCGAGGGCCTGCGCCGCGCGATGAGCCGCAAGCGCTCCGAGGCCGCGATCATGGCCCACCACGAGCGGTTCGTGCGCGGGGCGATGGAGCGCCATCCCGATGTCGACGAGGCCCTCGCCGAGCGCGTGTGGGGGATGGTCGTCGGGTTCTCGGGCTTCGGGTTCCCGAAGGCGCACGGCGCGGCGTTCGGCCTGCTCGCGTACCAGTCGACCTGGCTGCGGGTCCACCACCCGCTCGAGTTCGTCTGCGGCCTGCTCGACGAGCAGCCGATGGGCTTCTACCCCCCGGACTCCCTGATCCACGAGGCGCAGAGGAGAGGCCTCGACGTCCTCCCGCCCGACGTCAACCGCAGCGACGTCCTGTGCGGGATCGAGTACGGGGAAGAGGATCGCTCCGCGCCCGAAGCGGGCCGCTCCGCGCCGCCCGGAGCGGATCGCTCGGCGCCCCCCGCAGCGGGTCGCTCGGCGCGGCCGGCCGCCATCCGCGTCGGGCTCGGCTACGTCCTCGGCGTGCGGGCGGACGAGGTCGCGGCGCTCGTCGAGGCGCGACGCGAGGGCGGGCCCTTCCGGTCGCTCGAGGACCTCTCCTCGCGCGCGGGTGCCGGACGGGCCGCGCTGGAGCGGCTCGCGTGGTCCGGGGCGTGCGACGCCCTCGCCGGCGACCGCCGCCGCGCGCTGTGGCAGCTCGGCGTCGCGGCGCCCGGGCGGCGGGTGGATGGGGGAGGGGTCCAGCTCTCGCTGCCGCTCGGCCTGCCGGCGCCGCCGCGGCTGCGGCGCGTCGGGGCATGGGAGGAGATGCTCGCCGACTACGGGACGACCGGGATCAGCCCGCGCGCCCACCCGATCGGGCTGCTGCGGTCGTCGCTCGCCGCGCGCGGGATGGTCACGAGCGGCGACCTCGACCGGATGCCCCACGGCGCGAACGTCCGCCTCGGCGGGCTCGTCGTCGCCCGGCAGCGACCGGCGACCGCGAGCGGCATCGTGTTCATGCTCCTCGAGGACGAGATCGGGACGGTCAACCTCGTCGTCTCGCCGAAGGTGTACGAGCGCGACCGCCTCGCGGTGCGCGTCGAGCCGCTCGTCGTCGCGGAGGGGAAGCTCGAGCGGTTCGCCTCCGCGGGTGGCGGCGTGAACATCCTCGTCCGCCGCCTGATCGCGCTCGATCGCCCCGACGACGCGCCGGCCGACGTCCACCAGCTGCCGGCGGCGATCGGCGGGACGGCGCGCGAGGAGCTGCCGGCGGCCGCGGCCGCGGCCGCGGGCGACTTCCGCGCCGTCGCGCCGCCCGTCATGTCCTTCACGAGGGGCCGCTCGCGATGACGCGCGACGAGGGATCGCGTCCGCGCCTGGCTGGGTAAGCTCGCGGCGCACATGGCGACCCTCGCGTTCGTTCTCTTCTTCATCGTCCTCGGCCTGGCGGTCGTCCTGGCCGCCATGAAGAGCGGCCGGCGCGGCCCGCTGCTGAGCGCGGAGTCGCGCGCAGGCCGGCGCGTCGTCGTCGCTCTCACGATCGCGACCGCGGCGCTCTTCGGCGTCGGGATCCCCGTCGCCGTCGGGTTCCTCAACGGCGACGAGCAGTCGAAGGACGCGCCCGCCGGGGTGCAGCTCACGAGCGACCAGAAGACCGGCCGCGAGATCTTCGGCAAGTCGTGCGCGCAGTGCCACACGCTGAAGGCCGCGAACGCCGTCGCCACCGTCGGCCCGAGCCTCGACGCGCTGCGGCCGCCGAAGGAGCTCGTGGAGGACGCGATCGAGAAGGGCAGGGCCCGGGGGCAGGGCCAGATGCCCGCGCTCCTCGCCGAGGGTCGCGAGGCCCGCCAGGTGGCGGACTTCGTCGCGACCGTCGCCGGCCGTTAGGCCGCAAGAACCTGCCCAACGATCCATAAGTCTGATTGCTTTGCAGGAGTTTCGGCCCCTGCTACGATCCCGCGCCGTTGGACCGCTGAGTCCCATCCGGACCGGGTGCCAGGATGCGCACGGCCCGATGGGAGCGGGGGACCCACTGTTGGGGCGAATCGTCTTGTTCGCTGAGACGTAGCGCAGCTCTTCCGGCGCGAGCCCGTCAGCTAACCCCGTAAGCCGACGGAAAGAGGAACGAGACCAGCATGAGCCAGACCGCCACGCGGCCCTGGTGGGCCGATGTGCAGCACCTCCGCCCCGACGAGGCAGCGGGCGACGAGCGCACCGCGCGCACCGGCCGTTTCGACCGCCCCGCCGCGCCGAGCCGCCGCGCCTCGCACGACGAGCGCCAGACGCGCGTCGCGAGCCGCGCCGACGCCGCCGAGCCCCGCCGCCGCGAGCGGCCGAGCCCCGCGGAGCCCAAGCCGCAGCGCCGCACGATCGAGATCCGCGGCCAGGTGGACCGCGTCCACGGCGTCGCGCCGATCTCCTCGCCGGGGCCGCAGCGCATCCGCGGCCGCCGCGCCGACGAGCGCGTCGGGCCGCGCCCCGACAAGGTCGCGCTGTGGGCAGTCCTCCTCGGCCTGCTCCTCATCCTCGTCGCCGCGATGAGCAGTCCCGGGGCCGACGCCGCCGTGCTCCTCGCCGGCCGGCTGTAGACCGACACAGGACCGCGTGGCCAAAGGCGGGCCCGAGGCGACGGGCTAGTCTGCCCGCTCATGCCCGACCAGCCGAGTACGGCGCAAGACGTCCTCCGCCTCTGCGAGGACCGCGACATCCGCTTCGTCCGCTTCTGGTTCACGGACGTCCTCGGGCACCTGAAGTCCTTCAGCATCGGCCGCGACCAGCTCGAGCACGCGCTCGACCGCGGCATGGCCTTCGACGGCTCGAGCATCACCGGCTTCAACCCGGTCGAGGAGTCGGACATGATCGCCATGCCCGATCCGACCACGTTCGCGACGCTCCCGTGGCGCCCGGCCGAGCACGGCGTCGCCCGCATCTTCTGCGACATCCTCACCCCGGAGCGCACGCCGTACGAGGGCGACCCGCGCTACGTCCTCAGGCGCGCGATCGACCGCATGCACCAGCTCGGCTTCGACGCCCTGCACGTCGGCGTCGAGCCCGAGTACTTCCTCTTCAAGGACCGCCGCTCGACCGAGCCCCTCGACGAGGGCGGCTACTTCGACCTGACGACGCTCGACGCGGGAAGCGACGTCCGCAGGGAGACCGTGCTGGCCCTCGAGCAGCTCGGCATCTCCGTCGACACGAGCCACCACGAGGGCGGGCCGAGCCAGCACGAGATCGCGCTCCGCGCGACCGACGGCCTCAACGCGGCCGACAACGTCGTCACGAGCCGCATCACCGTCAAGGAGTACGCGCTCAAGGAGGGCTGGCACGCGACGTTCATGCCGAAGCCGCTCGAGGGCGAGAACGGCTCCGGGATGCACACCCACCTGAGCCTCCACAAGGACGGCCGCAACGCGTTCTTCGACGCCGGCGACGCCTACGGCCTCAGCGACGTCGGCCGCGCGTTCATCGCCGGCCAGCTCCGCCACGCGCGCGAGCTCAGTGCCGTCTTCGCCCAGTGGGTCAACTCGTACAAGCGCCTCGTCCCCGGCTTCGAGGCGCCCGTCTACGTGGCGTGGTCGCGGCGCAACCGCAGCGCGCTCGTGCGCGTCCCGCCGCACCACCCCGGCGCCGACGAGCACACTCACATGGAGCTCCGCTGCCCCGATCCCGCCTGCAACCCGTACCTGACGTTCGCCGCCCTGCTCCAGGCCGGGCTCGAGGGGATCGAGAAGGGCTACGAGCTGCCGGAGCCGATGGAGAAGAACCTCTACCACCTGAGCCCGGACGACCGCCGCCGCCTGGGGATCGAGCAGCTCCCCGAGACGCTGGGCGAGGCGATCGAGATCGCCGCCGAGTCGGAGCTCGTGCTGCGGACCCTCGGCGAGCACATGTTCAACCGCTTCGTCGAGATCAAGCGCCAGGAGTGGGAGGACTACCGCGTGCAGGTCACGCGGTGGGAGCTCGACCGCTACCTGCCGGTCCTCTGATGACGACGTTCACCATCGGCGGCGACCTCGAGGTCCGCCGCCTCGGCTTCGGCGCCATGCGGATCACGGGCCCCGGCATCTGGGGCCCGCCGCCGGACCGCGACGCGGCGGTGGCCGTCGTGCGCCGCGCCT
Organism: Solirubrobacteraceae bacterium; assembly: GCA_035942275.1. Classification (GTDB taxonomy): domain Bacteria; phylum Actinomycetota; class Thermoleophilia; order Solirubrobacterales; family Solirubrobacteraceae; genus CADCVT01. The sequence goes on from DASZDF010000342.1 coordinate 12,825, forward strand.
ACGAGCTCGGCTGCAACCTCATCGACACCGCCGACTCGTACGGCCCGCACGTCTCGGAGGAGATCATCGCCGAGGCCCTGCACCCGTACCCCGACGACCTGGTGATCGCGACGAAGGGCGGGCTCGAGCGGACCGGCCCGAACCGGTGGCCGGTCAACGGCGACCCCGCCTACCTCAAGCGCGCGTGCGAGGACTCGCTGCGCCGGCTGAAGGTCGACCGGATCGACGTCTACCAGCACGACCGGCCCGACCCGGACGTCCCGTACGCGGAGTCGATCGGCGCGCTCAATGAGCTGCAGGACGAGGGGAAGATCCGCCACGTCGGCGTCTCCAACGTCGGCCGCACACAGCTCGCCGAGGCGCGGGAGATCGTGGACGTCGTCACCGTCCAGAACCGCTTCAACCTCACCGACCGCGGGAGCGAGCGGGTCCTCGACGTGTGCACGGAGGAGGGAATCGGCTTCATTCCGTGGCGCCCGCTCGCGGCGCCCGACGACGGGCCGGTCGCGGAGGCCGCGAGGCAGCACGACGCGACGCCGTCGCAGGTCGCGCTGGCCTGGCTGCTCCAGCGCAGCGAGGTCATGCTGCCGATCCCCGGCACGGGCTCGCTCGAGCACCTCGAGGCGAACGTCGCCGCGCGCGACCTGCGACTCGAGCCGGACGAGGTCGCGGCGATCGACGCCGCCGCCTAGGCCTAGGCCGGCTCCCGACCCAGCCGCCAGATCTCTGGCACCGCGAGCAGGGCGAGGACGGACGCCATCATCAGGCCGAAGGCGACCCACAGCGCGGTCCCGACGCCGATACCCGCCGCGACCGCCCCCCAGAGCGCCAGCCCCACCGGGTAGAACGCGTAGGAGGCGAACCAGTCGTAGGACGCGACGCGGGAGAGCGAGTCGCCGGGGATGTGCCGCTGGAGCGTCGATTCCCAGACGGACATCCCGATCATCAGCCCGACGCCGCAGAGGAACGTGCCGACGACGAGCACCGGGACCGGCGCGCCCGTCGCCAGGAACGCGAGCGGCAGGGCGAACAGGCCCTCGCACACCGCGACCAGCACGAGCGGCCGGCGCGGCTCGATGCGCGTCGCGACGAGCCCGCCGGCGATGGCGCCGACGCCGATCGCCCCGAGGACCACGCCCCACGGGCCCGCGCCACCGAGCTCTCGGTCGGCGACGACCGGGCCGAGCGACGACCACGCCGCCCAGAGCGTGTTGCCGACGGCGAAGTAGACGACGAACGCCCACACCCAGCGCCGCGACACGAACGCCGACCACCCGTCGCGCAGGTCACCGAGGAACGACTTCGCCTCGCGGGCGACGCGCGGCGGCACGTGCAGCAGCGTCAGGCACACGGCGCTGACCGCGAACGTCGCGGCGTCCACCGCGATGGCCCAGCCCGCGCCCGCGGCGGCCACGAGCAGCCCGGCGAGCAGCGGCCCCGCGATCTCGCTGCCGGCGTTCGCCGTCGAGCGCAGGGCGTTCGCGGGCTGGAGGTCCTCGGGCGGGACGACCTCCGGCAGCAGCCCGGTCGAGGCCGGGTTGAAGAACCCGGTCGCCGCGCCGGTGACGCCCGCGAGCGCCGCGAGCATCCAGATCTCCGCGGCGCCCGCGATGAGCAGCGCCGCCATCGTCCCCTGCGTCGCGATGCGGACGAGGTCGGCGGCGATCATCACCCGGCGGCGCGAGAGCCGGTCGGCGACGACCCCGCCGGCGAGCACGGTCGCGACGAACGGGAGCATCCCCGCCGCGAGGACGAGCCCGACCTCCGACGCCGAGCCGCCGAGCTCGAGCACGGCGAACGCGAGCGCCACCGCGACCATGCGGTCGCCCATGACCGAGACGGACTGTCCGGTCAGCAGCAGCCGGAAGTCGCGCCGGCCGAGGACGTCCGGCACCCACGACCTGCCGCTCATCGTCAGGCCAGCAGCTCCTCGAGCTCCTCGGGCGTCCTCACCGGCTGCCGGCAGACGAATCGCTCGCAGACGTAGGCGCCCGGCTCCGTGCGCCCGGCGAGCAGCGGGACGGCGTCGCTCGGCCCCGGCGCTCCCGCCACGACGAGCCGCGGCCGCAGCCGCGTCCGCACGACCCGCGCGAGCGCCGCGACGTCGTCGCAGACGAGCGCGACCTCGCGGACCGGGTTGAGGTGGAAGTCGAGCGCCTGGAGGAGGTGGCCGAACGCCGTCGGGTGCTTCGGGGCCAGCTCGTGAAGGAGCTGGAGCTGCCCCTCCGCCGCGGCCTCGTACGTCGACTCGCCGGTGAACGCGGCCAGGCGCAGGAGCCCGAGCGCCGCGCTGGCGCCGCCGCTGGGGATCGGGTTGTCCTCGAGGTCCTTGCGCCGCGCGACGAGCGTCTCGTGGTCGTCGGACGTCGTGAAGAACCCGCCCTGCTCGCGGTCGGCGAAGCGCGCGATCAGCGTGTCGGCGACGCCGCGGGCCTCGGTGAACCAGCGCTCCTCGAACGTCGCCTCGTACAGCGCGAGCAGCGCCTCGAG
>DASZDF010000343.1:0-1536 GCA_035942275.1 Solirubrobacteraceae bacterium
GCATCGTGGCGAGCCCGGCGCGCGGGCTGGCCGGCCGTGCGCTGGCGGCGGCGGGGGAGCGCAAGGAGGCGATCGCCCTGCTCCGCGCCGCGGAGGCGGAGCTGGACGGCTACGGCGCGCGCCGCGGCCGCGACGAGATGCGACGCGAGCTGCGGCGCCTCGGCGCGCGGGCGGAGGCGCGCGGGCCCGCGACCGGGGCTGACTCCGGCATCGGCTCCCTCACGAAGCGGGAGCTCGAGATCGCCGGGCTCGTGACCGACCGGCGGACGAACCGCGAGATCGCCGCGACGCTGTTCCTCAGCGACAAGACGATCGAGTCGCACCTGCGGAACATCTTCGTGAAGCTCGGCGCGTCGTCGCGGGTCGAGGTGGCTCGGGCGATGGAGCGCGCGGGCACGACATGAGCGCGACCACCGTCGGTCGCGACGCCGAGCTGGCGCTGCTCGACGCCGCGCTCGACGGCCTCGGCGAGAGCGGCCTGGCCTGCGTGGCCGTGTCCGGCGACCCCGGGATCGGCAAGACGCGGCTCCTCGCCGAGCTGCGCGAGCGCGCCGACGACCGCGGCCATCGCTGCCTGGCGGGATCGTCCGCCGAGTTCGAGCGCGACCTGCCGTTCGGCGTGTGGGAGGACGCACTCGACGCGCACGTCACCGGCCTCGACGCCTCGGACTGGCCGCCGGCGCTCGCGGGCGAGCTGGCGGGCGTCCTGCCGTCGCTGCGCGCGCGCGACCGCGACGGCGCGGGCTCGGAGCTCGCCGACGAGCGCTACCGCGTCCACCGGGCGATGCGGACGCTGCTGGCGCTGCTGGCCTCCGACCAGCCGCTCGTCGTCGTGCTCGACGACCTGCACTGGAGCGACGACGCGTCGATCGAGCTCATCGCCTCCGTCCTCCAGCGCGGCGTGGACGCGCCCGTGCTGCTCGCGCTCGGCTTCCGCTCGGGTCGGGCGCCGGCGGGCCTGAACGCGGCGCTCCCGCTGCCGTCGGTCCGTCTCCTCGAGCTCGCGCCGCTCGGAGAGGCCGACACGCTGCGCCTGGCGGGCGACGTGGATGCCGAGCGGGCGCGCGGCATCTTCGCCGAGAGCGGCGGCAACCCGTTCTACATCGAGCAGCTCGCACACGCCTCGCCGGACCGCGGCGAACGGCCCGGCGACGTGCTCGCCGCGGGCGCGGGCGTCCCGCGCGCGGTCGCGGCGGCGCTGCGCAGCGAGCTCGAGGCCCTGGACGCGACGGCGCGGGGGCTGCTCGACGCGGCCGCCGTCGCCGGCGATCCGTTCGACCCGGAGCAGGCGGGCGAGATCGCGGAGCTCGACGCGGGCGCCGCGCTCGACGCGCTCGACGTGCTGCTCGCGGCGCGGCTGCTGCGCCCGACGGACGTGCCGCGGCGGTTCGCGTTCCGTCACCCGCTCGTACGGCGCGCCGTGTACGCGTCCGCTCCCGCCGGATGGCGGCTGAGGGCGCACGGCCGCGCGGCCGAGACGCTCACCCGGCGCGGCGGGTCGGCCGCGGGCCGCGCCCACCACGTCGAGCAGTCAGC
>DASZDF010000344.1:0-3529 GCA_035942275.1 Solirubrobacteraceae bacterium
CCGCGCCTGTGGTAGTCGGCGAGCAGGCGCCGCGCGATGGCGTACAGCCACGCCGCCTGCTCCTCGAGCGTGTCGCCGCGGAAGCGGGGCGCTCCCCGGAGCGCCCGCGCGAACGTCTCCGCCCACAGGTCGAGCGCCACCTCGGCGTCGCCGGTGCGGCGCACGAAGAACACGAGCAGTGTCTCGCGGTGCTCGCGGTAGAGCGCGCTGACGTCGATCGCGGGCATCCTGACCCAATAGACGCACGAGGCGCGTGCCTGTGATGCCCGGTCCGCTCAGGCGGCGCCCGGCGTCACGAGCCCGGATTCGTAGGCCAGCACGACCGCCTGGACGCGGTCGCGCAGGCCGAGCTTCATCAGCAGGCGCGCGACGTGGGTCTTCACCGTCGTCTCGCTCACGACGAGCTCGGCGGCGATCTCCGCGTTCGACATCCCGCGCGCGATGAGCTTGAAGACCTCGACCTCGCGGGCGGTCAGCTCCTCGAAGGAGGCCGGGGGCGACGGCGGCTCCACGGGGCGGGTGTTCGCGAACTCCTGGATCAGGCGCTTCGTGATCGCCGGCGCGATCAGCGCGTCGCCGGTCGCGACGACGCGGATCCCGGCCGCGAGCTGCTCGGGCGGGACGTCCTTGAGCAGGAACCCCGACGCGCCCGCGCGCAGCGCCTCGTAGACGTACTCGTTGAGGTCGAAGGTGGTGAGCATGAGCACGCGCGGCCCGCCCTCCTCGTGCTCGCCGCCGCCGGTGATCAGGCGCGTCGCCTCGATGCCGTCCATCTCCGGCATCCGGATGTCCATGAGCACGACGTCCGGCGAGAGCTCGTTCGCCAGCTCGACCGCCTTCGCGCCGTCGGTCGCCTCGCCGACGATCTCCAGGTCGTCCTCGACCTCGAGGATCATCCGGAAGCCCGCGCGCACGAGAGCCTGGTCGTCGGCGATGAGGATCCGCAGCACGGGGCCTTTCACGGTATCCGCCGCCGCGGTCATGCCACCACGAGGTCGGCCTGGGCCAGCGGGATCCTCGCGCGCACGACGAACCCGCCGTCCGGCCGCGGCAGCGCCTCGAGCGACCCGCCGTACACCCGTACCCGCTCCCGCATCCCGACGATGCCGTGACCGCCGCTCGGCAGCTCGGCCGACGCGCCGCTGCGCCCGCGGTCGGCGACGACGACCTCGAGCGCGTCGGCCTCCCACCGCAGGACGACCGACGTCGGGGCGGACCCGGCGTGCTTCAGCGCGTTCGTCAGCCCCTCCTGCACCACGCGGTAGATCGCGGCCTCCGCGCCCGCGGGCAGCGGCCGCCGCTCGCCGGAGACCTCGAGCGACACCGGCAGCCCGGCACGGCGCGAGCGCTCCACGAGCGCCCCGAGCTCGTCCAGCGTCGGCTGGGGCGCCATCGCCGCCGGCTCGTCGCCGGAGCCGAGCACGCCGAGCAGCCGCCGCATCTCGAGCAGCGCGCTGCGCCCGGTGCGCTCGATGAGCTGCGCCGCCTCGGCGGCGCGGGCCGGGTCGCGGTCGAGGATCCGCCGCGCGCCCCCGGCCTGGACGACCATCACCGACACCGAGTGCGCGACGACGTCGTGCATCTCGCGCGCGATCCGCCGCCGTTCGTCGGCCACCGCCTGGGCCGCCTGCCCCTCGCGCTCCTCCTCCGCCCGCACGGCGGCCTCGTGCAGCTCGGCGGCCAGCCGGTTGCGGTGCTGGATCGTCCGGGCCGCGCCCCACGTCGCCGTCGCGAAGCCCCACGGGAAGATGAAGTCGCCGATGACGGGGTCCGCGAACGAGGCCGACACGCCCGCGATCCCGACGAAGATCAGCGCGAGACCCCGCAGCGCCGCGCGCAGGTCCGGGATCGAGCCGACCGTGTACGCCCAGATCAGCACGAGCAGGAACGGCGTCGCGAAGCTCTCCGCCTCGTCGATGGCGTTCACCATCGGGATCCCTGCTGCGAAGAGGACGGCGAGAGCGGGCAGCGGCGCGACGCGCCGGAACGCGAGCGTCCCCACCATCACGCCGGCGAGCGCCATCGCCGCGAGCCGCGACGTCCCGCCGTCGGTGACGAGGAACGCCTCGATCTCCGCGGGGACGGCGAGGAGCAGCGCGAGCAGCTGGTCGAAGCGCCGCGGAGGCAGCGCGCGCAGGTGCTTCACGCCGGCACCTCGCGCGGCAGCCGCGCGCGGACGACGTGGCCGCCGTCGCGGCGCGGCGCCGCCGACAGCTCGCCCCCGTACAGGGCGACCCGCTCGCGCAGGCCGAGCGGCGGTCCCTCGCCCACGAGCCTCCCGTCGTCGGAGACCGACAGCTCGACGTTCGTCCGCCCGTACCGCACGTGCACCTCCGCGCGGCCCGCTCCGTGCACGCGCAGCGCGCCGTTCAGCGCCTCCTGCACCACGCGGTAGCCGGTGACGTCGATGCCCGCCGGCAGCTCGACGGCGTCGCCCTCGACGGACACGGCGACCGGAAGGCCGGCCGCCCCCGCCCGCCGCACGAGCGACTCGAGGTGGCGCAGCGACGGCTGCGGCGCGAGCGCCAGCTCCTCGTCGCCGTGCCGCAGGACGCCGAGCAGCCGCCGCAGCTCGCCCAGCGCGTCGCGGCCGCGGTCCTCGACCGCGGCGAACGCCGCACGCGCCCGCTCCGGGTCGCGCTCCGCGAGCCGGCCCGCGGCGGTCGCCTGGAGCGTCATCTCCGTCAGCGCGTGGGCGACGATGTCGTGCAGGTCGCCCGCGATGCGCGTCCGCTCGTCGGCCACCGCCCGCTCCGCCTCGGCCGCGCGCTCGCGGTCGAGCCGCGCCGCCTTCTCGCGCAGCGCCCGCTGGAGCTGCGACCGGTTGCGGATCAGGCGGCCCGCGACCGTCGGGGCGGTGACGAACACGAGCCCCGTCCACAGGAGGTCGGCGACGAGCGCGCCCTCGTAGTCGTCGAGGATCGACGCGAGCGCGCCGGCCGCGAACGCGATCGGCGGCGCGAGCCAGAACCGCCGCGCGCCGGTGTTCGCGGCGACCGAGTAGGCCATGAACACCGCCACGAAGAGCGGGAGGTAGAGGTGGTCGGTGACGGCCTGCCCGTACGCCTGGACCGTGACGAACGGGACCAGCGCGACGACGAACGCTCCGAACGGAAACCGGCGCCGCAGGGCGAGGGACAGCCCGAGCACGAGCAGCAGGAGGTGCACCTCCGCGCCCCGCTCGGGCACGAACAGCGCCTCGACCTGCATCTCCAGCGTCACGGCGGCGCCGATGAGGGCGTCGCGCCGCAGCGGGCCGAGCTCGCGCGCTCTCGAGATGAGGTCCCGCGGGAACATGGTGCGGCAACGGTAGACCCGCCGGCGCGCCGCATCGTCGTCCGCTGTGACGGTCCGCCCGTCATCCCTGAGGATGACGCCTCGTCCACCCGGCGGAGCGCAAGATCGTCACCGCGGCCGACGACGCCGGCCCCGCCCGCTGGGAGGGTTGGCAGCGTCATGAGGACCTGGACCGCAACCACCCCCGTCGACGCGCCGCCGGACGCCGTGCTCGACGCCCTCACCGACCCCC
>DASZDF010000345.1:0-11907 GCA_035942275.1 Solirubrobacteraceae bacterium
GCCTCGAAGGCCGCCCGCAGCGCGCGCCGCAGGCCGCGCACGTCATGGCCGTCGATGACGCCCATGTAGGCCCAGTCGAGCTCCTCCCACAACAGGCCGGGAGCCCAGAACGCCTTGATCGACTCCTTCAGCTGGGGGCCCAGCCGCTCGAATGCCGCCCCGATGCCGACGGGCAGCTTCGTGAGCCGCTCCTCGACGCCTTCGCGCGCCTTCCAGAGCCCCGGCTCGAGCCGCACGCGGTTGAAGTAGCGCGAGAGCGCGCCAACGTTCGGCGCGATCGACATGCCGTTGTCGTTGAGGATCACGACGAGCGGAGTGCCGAGCCCGCCCGCCTGGTGGATCGCCTCGAAGGCGACGCCGCCGGTCATCGCCCCGTCGCCGATGACGGCCACGACGCGCCCCGCGTCGACCTCGCCGCGGTGCTTCATCCCCTCCTTGATGCCGACCGCGTAGCCGATCGACGTCGAGGCGTGCCCGGCGCCCATGATGTCGTGCTCGCTCTCGAAGATCGAGCAGAACGGCGCGAGCCCCTCGTACTGGCGGATCGTCGGGAGCTGGTCGCGCCGGCCGGTGAGGACCTTGTGCGGGTAGGCCTGGTGCCCGACGTCCCAGAGGATCTTGTCGCGCGGCGAGTCGAGCAGCGAGTGCAGCGCGACCGCCAGCTCGCACGTGCCGAGGTTGGCGCCGAAGTGCCCGCCGATCTCTCCGACCGTGTCGATGATGTGCTCGCGGACCTCCTGCGCGACCTGCGCGAGCTCGTCCTCGCCGAGGTCGTGGAGGTCGTGCGGTGCGTCGATGCGGTCGAGGATCCGGGTCATGACGTCCGATTCGCGATGAAGTGGGTGATCTGCTCGAGCTCGGCGGCGGAGCCCTCGCCCCCGGCGGCTGCGCGCGCAAGCGCATCGCGCGCACGGTCGTGGGACTGACGGGCCAGTGTACGCGCCTGATCGAGGCCGAACTCGCTCACGTAGGTGCGCTTACCGTGGCGTTCGTCACTCCCGCTCGGCTTGCCGAGCGCGGCGTCGGTGCCGGTGACGTCGAGGATGTCGTCGACGATCTGGAAGAGGACGCCGAGCTCGTCGGCGAAGGTGCGGTAGGCGGCGCTGGGCATCCCGTGTACCAGCAGTACGCACTCGACCGACGCGCCGATGAGTCGCCCGGTCTTCAGGCCGTGCAGGCGGCGCAGCTCCACCTCCGCCGCGGTGACGTCGAGGTACTGGCCGCCGACCATCCCGTTGACGCCGGTCGCCGCCGCCAGCTCGGCGAGCGCCGCCATCACGTCGCGCGGCTCGCCGGCCTGGTGGTGCAGCGCGTGGCGGAACGCCTCGGCGTAGAGGCCGTCGCCGGCGAGGATCGCCACGTCCTCGCCGAACGCCCTGTGGTTCGTCGGGCGCCCGCGGCGCAGGTCGTCGTCGTCCATCGCCGGGAGGTCGTCGTGGATGAGCGAGTACGTGTGGATGAGCTCGACCGCCGCCGCGAGCGGGAGGACGGAGGCCTCGTCGCGCCCGATCGCCCGGGCCGTAGCGAGCGCGAGCACGGGCCGGATCCGCTTGCCCCCGGCGAGCAGCGAGTAGCGCATCGCCTCCTCCAGCCCGGCGGTCGCCGCGTCCTCGGAGAACCGCAGCTCGAGCAGGTAGTCCTCGACGCGCGCGCGGAGGTGATCTGGGTAGACGGACGCCGTCAAGGGCGCGGGCGAGCATAATCCAGCGCGTGCAGCGCCTCCGCGTACGCGACTCGGCGACCTGGCTCGCGCTGGCGTTCGTCGTCGTGGCGCTCGCCGCGGTCGGGCTCGCCGCGTTCCTGCTGGCCGAGAGCCAAGCCGACCAGCGCCGCGAGCTGCGCGAGCGCTACGCGGACCGCGTCGAGGTCGCCACGGCCCTGATCGGGTCGCTGCTCGGCGTCGCGTACAACGGCTCGCGGGAGGACGCCGCCGAGCGGTTCTCGGGGACGGTGACGCGCCGCGAGCTCGACGCCTTCGCCGAGCGCGGCAACGCGGAGTACCTCGTGGTGCTCGACTCCGCCGGCCGCACGATCGCGTCGTCGCGCGGGACGCCGGCCGGCACGGCGGATCGGCTCGCCGCGCGGCCGCCGTTCGTGAAGCACGCGCTGACCGCGCGCGCGGGCTACGGGCTCGGCGAGCTGCAGCCAGAGGGCGTCATCGAGTCGGCGGTCGCGTTCCCGGCCGACGGCGGCGTCCGGATGCTCGTGAGCGCCGCGCCGGTCAGGGTGTTCCGCGAGTTCCTGAGCGGCGCGCTTGCGCCGGTGCCTCAGGGCGAGGAGGGCCGGACGTGGGTGTTCGACCGCAACGGCGCGGTCATCTCGTCGGTCAACGCGCCGGGCGGCCTGAAGCCGGCGCCCGAGCTCGTGCAGCGCTCGCTGCGCGAGTCCGAGGGGTTCTTCGTCGCACCCTCCACCGGCCAGGAGCGGTACTTCGCGGCGAGGTCCGTGCCCGACACCGACCTGCGGATCGTCGCGGGCGTCCCGGAGGCCGACCTCTACATGACTGCCTCGGGCGGCGCGCGCTGGACGCCCTGGTTCATCCTCGCGATGGGCACGCTCGCGCTGATCGGCGTCGCGCTGCTCCTGCGCCGCCTCCTGCGGACGCGCGAGCGGCTGCACGTCGCGAACGCGGACCTGGAGCAGAGCCGGGTGCGGCTCGAGGAGCGGGCCGCCGAGCTCGAGCGCTCGAACGCCGATCTCGAGCAGTTCGCCTACGCCGCCTCGCACGACCTGTCCGAGCCCCTGCGGACCGTCGCCGGGTTCAGCCAGCTCCTCGGCGCCCGCTACCGCGGCAAGCTCGACGAGGAGGCGGACGAGATGATCCGCTACATGGGCGACGGCGTCGACCGGATGCAGCAGCTCATCGACGACCTGCTGCTGTACTCGCGCGTCGGCCGCGCGCCGCTGCACGAGGAGCGCGTCGACCTCGGCGACGCGCTGCGCGAGGCGCGCGCATGGCTCGGGCCGGCGGCGGAGGAGCGCGGCGCCGAGATCACGGCGGACCCCCTGCCCGAGGTGCTCGGCGAGCAGGGCCAGCTCGCGCAGGTCTTCCAGAACCTCCTGGCCAACGCGATCAAGTTCACGGCGCCGGACGTCACGCCCGTCGTGCACGTGGCGGCGTCCTCGTCGGGCGGCGAGTGGCGGATCGCCGTGGCGGACAACGGCATCGGCGTCGATCCCGCGCAGGCCGATGCGATCTTCAAGATGTTCGGGCGCCTGCACCCGGTCGAGGAGTACCCGGGGACCGGGATCGGGCTGGCGCTCGTGAAGCGGATCGTCGAGCGCCACGGTGGGCGCATCTGGGTCGAGTCGGGCCCGGCCGGCGGCAGCGTCTTCGTGTTCACGCTGCCCGACCGCGTCCGGGTCTCGCGACCGGCCGCGGTGCCGTCCTCCGAGGCGGTCGCATGACGCGCATCCTGCTCGTCGAGGACAGCCGCCCGGACGCGATGCTCATCCGTCAGGCGCTGCTCGAGGCCGGCGTCGAGGGCGAGGTCGAGCTCGTGACGGACGGCGAGCAGGCGCTGGTGCGGCTGAAGCGGGGGCCGGCCCCGGACCTCATGCTCCTCGACCTCAACCTCCCGCGGAAGGACGGCCGGGCGGTGCTCGCGGAGATGCACCTCGACCCGGCGCTGCGCGAGATCCCGGTGATCGTCCTCACGACGTCGTCGGCGCCGCACGACGTGCGCTACTGCTACCAGAACAGCGCGAACTCCTACGTCCGCAAGCCGCTGGGGCTCGACCGGCTCGTGGAGACCGCGCGCTCGATCCGCGAGTTCTGGCTGCAGACGGCGACGCTCCCCGGGTCGCTCGAGGGCTAGCTGGAGCTCCTCCGAGGAGCGCTCAGAGCAGCGTGTCCTGGCCCGGCAGCGGCTCCTGCGCCGCGGCCCGCGCGCGCCGCTCGAGCTCCGCGCCGGCCTGGCCGGCCATCGCCGCGCAGTCCTCGACCAGGCTGGCCGCGGCGTCCTGCGACAGGTCGCCGGAGCGCAGCTGCTCGGCGGCGCGCTCCAGCCGTTCGATGAGGTCGTCGAGCTCGGTGGGATCAGCCATTGGCCGGGGAAGTCTCGCGGATCTCCTTCAGCGCGGCGTTGAGGATGCCGTTCACGAAGCCCGGGGCCTCCGCCCCGCAGAAGCGCTTCGCCGTCTCGACCGCCTCGTCGATCGCGCCCTCGGGCGGGATCGGCCGCTCGCCCGGCGCGACGTCCGGATGCAGGATCTCGAGCAGCGCGATGCGCATGATGGCCCGCTCGAGCGGCGCGATCCGCTCGAGGGCCCAGCCGCGGGCGTGCCTGCCGACCAGCGCGTCGAGCTCCTCGCCGTAGTCGTCGGCGGCGTGGGCGAGCGTGCGCGTGAACGGCGAGGCGTCGCGGCCGAGGACGTCGTCGAGCGTCCTCCCCGTGAGGTCGTGCTGGTAGAGGGCGAAGGCGGCGGCCCTGCGCTGGTCGGAGCGGCGAGCCACGACGGCCGGTCGCTACGCCCGCGACATGTAGTGGCCGGTCTCGGTCTGGACCTTGACCTTGTCGCCGACGTCGACGAACAGCGGGACCTGGACCGTCGCGCCGGTCTCGAGCGTCGCCGGCTTGTTCCCGCCCCCCGACGCCGTGTCGCCCCGCAGCCCCGGCTCCGTCTCGGTGACCTCGAGCTCGACGGAGGACGGGAGCTGGATGTCGGCCGGCTTCTCGTCGATGAAGAGCAGGTCGACCTCGTCGTTGGGCTTCGTCCAGCGCAGCTTGTCGGCGAGCGACGGCTGCGGGATCGCGAGCTGCTCGTAGGACTCGGAGTCCATGAAGTGCGCGTCGGTGCCGTCCGCGTAGAGGAACTGCATCTTGCGCGCCTCGGTCCTGACGGCCCGGAACTTCTCGCCCGCCCGGAACGTCCGGTCGATGACGGCGCCGTCCTGCGTGCGCCGCAGCTTCGTGCGGACGAACGCCCCGCCCTTGCCGGGCTTGACGTGCTGGAACTCGACGACCTTGAAGATCGTGCCGTCGACCTCGATGTGATTGCCGTTCTTGAACTGGTTCGTGCTGATCATGGAGAGGCAGGAAGCGTAGCCCGGCGCGTCCCGCGCCCTCGGCCGTTCCCGTGGTGCGGGATTGGTCCGGGCGGTTCGAGCGCCTACGCGCCGGGTAGAGGCTGACTAATGGAGATGACTGCGCGACCGGGTCAGCTCTCGCGGCGTGCGGTGCTCGGCGGTGCGCTGGCCGGCGCGGGCGCGGTCAGCGCCGTCCAGTCGCGGGGCTCGGCGATCGCAGCGACGCCGGCGGCCATTCCGCGGTCCGTCCCGGGTGGGCTTGCCCGCGATCTGCGATCGTCGCTCGCCGACAGCGCCGGCCGCGCAGTGGCGTTCCAGGCCGGCGTCGGCGCGGCGATCGCGTTCGGGGACCGGCTGTTCCACCTCGACCTGCGCAGCGGCCGCCTGGAGCTGTTCCGGCGCGGGCGCCGCGTCCAGTCGGGGCGGGCAGAGACCATCGACTCCGGGGACTTCAAGGTGGGCGCGAAGCTCACCCACCGTCACACGCTCAGCCAGGGCCGGCAGCGGGTCGAGGTGACGGTCGACTTCGAACAGCTGGACGACGCAGGCCGCATGCACAAGCTCGACGTGCGGGCCGGCGTGCCCGGGCGGGCGCCGTCGGTCACCCTGACCGCCGGCTACGACGCCGAGCTGCGATTCGTGACCGACCCGCGGCTGTCGGGTGCCGCCCCAGCGTTCGACTTCCGGTCGTTCCAGGCCGCCGTCGAGCTTCTGACGGGCCAGCTCGCGGGAGCGCTCGTGGTGCTCCCCGTCACCGGCGCCGGCTCCACCGAGGCGGGTCGTGCAGCGGTCCGGTGCAGGCGGGAGTGCGGGGTGTTCTCGGGTCTCGCGGCGCTGGCTGCATCGCCCAAGACCGGCTTCGCCGCGGCGGGCGCCATGTGGCCGTGGGCCGGGTGGCGCGTCATCTGGAACTTCTGAGCGCTGGTCGCGACGCTCGGCCCGGCGCGGTGGATTGCGCCGCGCTCAGCCGTTACTTCGCCGCGCGCATCGACACTGCGAGGCCGCTGAACATGCCGGAGGCCTGCTCCATCTTGCCCAGCCGCTCTTCCCGTTCCGGCGAGTGCGGGCCGAGGTCGACGACCATCCACTCGACATCGTGTGCCTTGCCCAGCATCCCCGCGAGCTCACGGGCCTCCTCACGACCCACCACGTCGCCGATCGTCTGGGCGAGACTCCGTGCGTACACCTGCATCTCGCCGCACTTGCCGTGGGGTATCTCGCCGGCCCTGAGCGTGGCGGCCACCTGCTCGAGACACGCGCTGACCGCGGCGAAGTACTCGGCAACCCGGTCGCGCCGGTCGCGGCGAAGCTCGCTGAACGCGGTCTTCAGCCCCCAGAGGCGCTCGGCTACCGACAGGATGAGGTCTGCGGGATTCATCGTGACCCGTTTGTGGGACAGGTTCTCGAGGGGCGCATCGCGAAGCTCCTCTCCGAGGACGCAGGCCCGGCCGTCTAGCTGTCGAGCCCCTCGACGTCCTCGTGCACGGTGATGGTGACCATGACGTCGATCGGCTCGGCCGAATCTGTGTGGACATGGAACTCGACGCCGCCGCCGCCGCCCTCGTCGTCATGGGGACCGATGTTCGTGACCCAGACGTTCGCCTCGCCCAGGTGGTAGCGCCCGCCGCCCCGGCGATGCCGCCGAAGAGCCTGAACTCCCCGGCCGTCACGACCACCGCCGAGCTCTGGGTGATCGGCCCGAAGTTGTGGTTGCGCCGCACGCGGCCTTGGACGCCGCGCAGCAGGATTCGTCTCGACCGAGCCATGACAACTCCTTTGATGGCGGAATCTCGACCTTACGCTCGCGGGGGAGTGGGTTCAAGGACAGGCGCCGGCTTTCGCGGCCGCGCCGTCCTGGCGCGCGCTGCGCTGACGGCACTGGACGCATGTTCGACGCCGGAACGGTCAGGAAAGCTTGCTACTGGGCGGCGGGCTCGGTTAGCGTCGCCGCCACCTGAGCGATTCGCGCTCCCGGCTGGTCGCCGCCTCGCGACCGAAGTGCTCCGGAGAGCCTAGTTGGCGAGACTGCTCTGAATATTGTGCCAACAGGCTTGCATTCGTTGACTGGTTGTCTGTAGGTTCGCCTGGCCGGACGCCGGTGTGGCGTCTTTCTGTTGTGAGAGGAGCGAGCGCATTGTTCCCCCGCGCTCCACGGATGACGGTGCGGCGGATCGCTGCCCGCAACCTCATTGCGGCTGCACTCGTGATGGCCTCTGCCCTCACGCTCCAGGGCGACCCGCAGACGAGCAACCTCGAGCTCGCCGCGGCGGGGGTCCCGGACAACCGCGTCCAGCCCGCGATCTCGGGGGACGAGCGGCTCGGCGGCGAGATCCTCTGCGGCCGTGGCGACTGGGACGATCCCGAGGGCGCTCCCTACGCAGTGACCTACGCGTGGTCGCGCGACGGCACGGCGGTCGGCGGGGCAACCGAGCCCGAGTACGCGGTGACCTCCGCGGACATCGGCCATGGCCTGCGCTGTACCGTCACGGCCACGGGATCGGAGGGCACCGCCGCGGCGGACAGCACCACCGTCTTCCCGTCGGCGCCGGTCGCCCTGACGTCGCCCGCGGTCTCCGGGGACCCCCGCCTCGAGCAGACGCTCACCTGCAACCCGGCCACGTGGAACGACGCGGGCGTCCCGCCGTACCCGAAGACGACCGCGTGGCTCCGCGACGGGGCCCCGATCGCGGGGAGCGCCTCCGCGACGTACACGCTCGCCAAGAGCGACGTCGGGCACGCGATCAGCTGCCGCGTAAGCGTCGGCACGCTCGCGTCCTCGTTCAGCTCGAGCGTGTTCCCCACCGCGCCCGCCAACCGCATTTCCCCCGCGATCTCGGGGGACACGCGGCTCGGCGGCACGGTCACCTGCTCCCGCGGAACGTGGGACGACGAGGGCATCGACCCGTACGCGGTGACGACCCAGTGGACACGCGACGGGGCGGACGTGGTCGGGTCCACGGGGTCGGCCTACCTGATCGGCCTCGGCGACATCGGCCACCATGTCGCCTGCCGCGTGACCGCCGAGGGCCTGACGGTCGCGCACAGCGGCGGGGTCTTCCCGACGAGCCCGGCCTCGCGGTCGGCCCCGTTCGTCACCGGCGATCCGCGGCTCGGCCGCACGCTGACGTGCGACCGTGGGTCATGGGACGACGAGGGGCGCGCCGGCGACTACGAGGTCGCCTACGAGTGGTACCACGACAGCCTGCTCGTCGCGGACGCGCAGCAGTACGTCGTCGCCGCGATGGACGTCGGGCACTCCCTGCACTGCCGGGTCGTGGCGGAGGGAGTGACGTCCGCCTCGAGCCAGAGCGTCTTCCCATCTGCGCCGAGCGCGCTCACGCCCCCGCAGCTCTCAGGGGAGCCCAAGCTCGAGCGGTCGCTCACGTGCTCACGCGGCGTGTGGGACGACGGCGACGTCGATCCGTATCCGGTGCAGTACCAGTGGCTGCGCGACGGCAACCCGATCCCCGCCGCGACTGCGGTCACGCACACCGTCGGGACCGACGACGTCGGGCACGGGCTGGCCTGCCGCGTGAGGGCCGCCGACCTGACGGACGCGCAGTCGCAGACCGCGTTCCCGCAGGGGCCCGGCAACCGGCTGGTTCCCGCGATCAGCGGCGATCCGTACGTCGGAAGCGACCTGACCTGCAGCCGTGGCGACTGGGACGATGCGACGGCGGCGCCGTACGACGTCACGTACCAGTGGTTCCGCGACGGCACGGAGATCGCCGGCGAGACCTCGCCGACCTACTCGATCCCCCCCGACGACCTGCACCACGGGCTCTCCTGCCGCGTCACCGCAGAGACGCTCACCCAGGCGCACTCCGCCTCCGTGTGGGTGACGGACCAGCCGACCGGCGGCACGCCCGTCAACCTGATCGCGCCGGTGATCTCCGGCGACACGCGCCTGCGCGGCACGCTCACGTGCAGCCGCGGGAGCTGGAACGACACCGCGGCGTCGCGGTACCCCGTCACCTACCGCTGGCAGCGCAACGGCATCAACATCACCGGTGCCACCACCAGCCAGCGCACGATCGCGGCGCTGGACATGGGCGCGTCCCTCTCGTGCGTCGTGACCGCCGCGGGCCAGACGAGCGCGCACAGCGGATCGGTCGCGCCAAGGGCGCCGGAGGCGCTTCTGCCGCCGTCGGTGTCGGGCGACCCGCGCGTGAGGCGGACGCTCTCGTGCACCCGCGGCACCTGGGACGACCGGGCGCTGGACCCGTACGCCGTCACGTACCGCTGGCTGCGCAACGGGACGCCGATCGACGGCGCGACGGCGCCGACGTACCAGCTGACCGCCGACGACGTGAACGAGTTCGTCACGTGCGAGGCGCGCGCCGAAGGCCTGGTCGGCGCCCAGACCTCAGGGCTGTGGGTCGGCGCGCCGCGGGTGCTCAACGGCCCGTCGCTGAGCGGTCATCCCCGCCTTCGCCAGACGCTGACCTGCGGGCGCGGGACGTGGGACGACCTGGAGGCCGACCGGTACGCCGTGACCCGCCAGTGGCTGCGCAACGGCAACCCCATCGCGGGCGCCACCGGCGCCGAGTACGTCCTCACGAGCGCCGACGTCGACTCGGGCATCTCGTGCGTCGTCCGCGCGGAGGACGCGACGGACGCCCACTCGCCGTCGCTGAGCGTGTCGCGGCCGGCGAACCGCGTCGCCCCCGGCCTCACCGGCCACGCCCGCGTCCGACAGCTCCTGACGTGCACGCGCGGCGACTGGGACGACACCGCGGCGGACCGGTACGCCGTCACCTACGCGTGGCTCCGCGACGGAACCCCCATCCCCGGGGCGAGCTCGGCCACCTACGCCATCGTCGCGGACGACGTCTCGCACAGCCTGTCGTGCCGCGTGCGCGCCGAGGACTTCACCGACGCCCACTCGCCGAGCGAGCACGTCTCCACCCCGGAGAACCGGGTCTCCCCGGCCCTGTCGGGATCGCCGCTCCTGAACCGGACCCTCACGTGCTCGCGCGGGGATTGGGACGACACGGCGGCGGATCGGTACGCCGTGACGTACGAGTGGTTCCGCGGCGGCGAGCTCATCGCGGGAGCGACGACGGCCACGCACACGGTGGTGCGCGACGACGTCAACTCCCACCTCACCTGCCGTGTGACCGCCGAGGGTTCGACGCAGGCCTTCACGGGATCGGTCTTCGCCGCCTCGCCCGGGATCATCACCGCGCCGACGATCACCGGCCAGCCGCACCTGCGCGGCCAGCTCGCCTGCGGCCGCGGGACCTGGGACGACACGCCGGCCGCGCCGTACGCGATCTCCTACCAGTGGTACCGCGGCGGCGTCGCGATCAACGGCGCGACGGAGAACGCGTACGTGGTCTCCGTCGCCGACCTCAACCGCTTCCTCAGCTGCTCGGCGATCGCCGAGGGGCTGGCGGAGTCCTTCGCCCCGGGGGTCTTCGCCGAGCAGCCGCAGGCCGTCACGCCGCCGCGCGTCGAGGGCATCGCCCACCCGCGCCGCGCGCTCACGTGCGAGCCCGGCGAGTGGAACGACTCCGCGGGCTCGCGCTACGCCGTCGCCTACCAGTGGCGACGCAACTTCCAGGAGATCCCCGGTGCCGACGCGCCCGACTACATCGTCACGGCGGAGGACGTCGACGTCCCCCTCGACTGCGTCGTGACCGCCGAGGGCGACCCGGCGTACACGGCGACGGCCAGCTACGTGTTTCCGACGTGGGAGCCGCTGCGACTGGCGCTCTCGCCGGAGATCGACGCCGTCGACCCCGCGCAGGCGGACGCCTACGTGCTGCGCATCCGGAACCTCAACCCGGTCGCGGTCCCGGTGCAGCCGATACGGATCACGCTGCCGGGAGGCTTCTCGTACAGGCCCGGCACGACGAGCGGGGCCCTGACGAGCGACCCGCAGGCGGGCGGAGTCGGATCGCTCACGTTGACGTGGAACGAGGAGATCGAGGTGCCCGCGATCGGCGACGCCGTGATCCGCGTCGGGGTCACCGCCGCGACCGCGATCGGCGACCACTACGCCCAGGCGAGCGTCGATCCCGCGTTCGGCTTCACGGCCCCGGCGACCGGGCAGACGGCGCGGATCACCGTGGAGGGCCCGGAGCCGGCCGGAGGCGCCTGCACGGTCCTCGGCACGGCGGGCGCGGAGGTGCTCGTGGGGACCGCCGGCAACGACGTCATCTGCGGTCTCGGCGGTGACGACCTGATCACGGGAGGCGAGGGCGCGGACACGATCTGGGGCGGCGACGGGGACGATCGCATCGACGGCGGCGGCGGCGCGGACACCCTGCGCGGCGGCGACGGCGCCGACGTGATCCCCGGCTCCGCGGGAGCAGACGTGGTGCGGGGCGGCGGAGGTCTCGACACGATGTCCTACGCCACCCGGCTCGACCCGGTCACCGTCACCTTGGGAGAGGGCGACGGCGACGACGGTGCGCCCGGCGAGGGCGACACGCTCGGATCCGACGTGGAGATCGTCCGCGGCGGCCGTTCGAACGACACGCTGACCGGCGGGCCCGGAGAAGACGAGCTCTACGGCCGCGCGGGCAACGACCGCCTGGACGGCGCGGCCGGCGACGACCTCCTTGACGGCGGCGACGGCGACGACACGCTGCTCGACACGGGCGGCATCGTCGACCGGCTGTTCTGCGGAGGCGGCCTGGACTCGTACGCCGCCGACCTCCTCGACCGCATCGTCGCGTGCGAGACGGAGATCTCGGGCGAGGGCGGGGGCATCTCATGAAGTCCGCCCGGCTCGCCTCCGTCTCCGCCGCGGCGGTCGCCGCCCTCGCGGTCACCCCTGCCGCCCCCGAGCAGCCCGGAGTCGCGGAGGCGGCCAAGCGGCGCAAGGCCGACCTCGTCGTCACGAAGGCGGCGGCCGGGGTGCGCAGCAT
>DASZDF010000346.1:0-4955 GCA_035942275.1 Solirubrobacteraceae bacterium
CTCGACGCCGGCGCCGGCGACGACATCCTCGCCGGCGAGGACGGCAACGACCGGCTCGGCGGCGGGGCCGGCGAGGACCGGCTCGCGGGCGGCACCGGCGGCGACGTGCTGCGCGGCGGGGCCGACAAGGACACCGTCTCGTACCTCGAAGGCGACTTCTACTACGACGAGTACTACGTCCCGTCGCCGAGCTCGTCGTCGAGCGCGCCCAGGACGCCGCCCGGCGTCACCGTGTCGCTCGACGACCGGGCGAACGACGGCACGACGGGCGAGGGGGACGACGTCGGGTCGGACGTGGAGCTCGTCTTCGGGACGCTCGGCGACGACACGATCACCGGCGGCCCTGGCGACAACGCGATCGACGGGTCCGGCGGCAAGGACCGCCTCGAGGGCGGCGACGGGGACGACGACATCCGCGGCGGCCCGGGCGACGACGTGATCGGCGGCGGCGCCGGCAAGGACGAGCTGCGCGGCGGCGGCGACGACGACCAGATCGACGGCGGTCCCGGCGAGGACCTCGCGATCGGGCAGGACGGCGAGAGCGAGTCCGCCGACGGCGTCGACCTCATCGAGCTGCGCGACGGCGAGCGCGACGCGGCCGCGTGCAGCTCGGGCCTCAGCCGCGTCCTCGCCGACCAGCACGACATCGTCGACCAGAAGTGCGCGCTGATCGAGCGCTTCACCCTGGGCCCGCCGGGCACGCCTCCCCCGCCGCCGGTCGGCCCGTCGCCGCTGCTGCGCGTCCACCTCAAGGGGACGGTCGTCGACCGCAAGGGCGTCGCCCGCATCCGCGTGACGTGCGCGCCCGCGCCGGTGCCCTGCGCGGGCCGGCTGCTGCTCTTCACGCTGCACAAGCGCAAGCTGACCCGGCTCGGCCGCGTGGTCTTCGCGGTCCCCGCCGGCACGACCCGCGTCGTGCGCGTGAAGCTGAGCAAGCTCGGGCGGCGGCTGGTCCGCGCCCGGCGCTCCGTGCGCACGCAGGTGTTCGTCGCCCACCAGGACCCGAACGCGAAGCCGATCCGCGTGGCGACGATCGGGCTGAGACGCGCTAGGCGCTGAGCACGGCCCGCAGACGGGCCAGGGCGTCGTCGATCTCCGCTTCGCCCACGATCAGCGGCGGGAGGAGGCGGATCGTCGTCGGGCCGGTGGCGTTGACGACGAGGCGGTGCTCGAGCAGCGCGCTCCGGACGAGGTCGGGCGCCCCTCCCCCTTCGACCTCGAACGCGACCATGAGCCCCCGGCCGCGGACGGACGCGACCCGCGGCAGCGCGGCGAGCCCCTCGCGCAGCCGCTCGCCGAGGTCGCGCACCCGCGCGTGGAGGGCCGGGTCCTCGAGGACGTCGAGCGCCGCGTGGGCCGCAGCGGCGACGAGCGGGCCGCCGCCGAAGGTCGTCCCGTGGTCGCCCGGCTGGAAGACGCCGCGCAGCCGCTCGCCGGTGATCAGCGCGCCGATCGGCAGCCCACCGCCGAGGGCCTTCGCCGTCGTCATAGCGTCGGGGACGACGCCGCTGTGCTTGTAGGCCCACAGCGTCCCGCAGCGCGCGAGGCCGCACTGGATCTCGTCGAAGATCAGGGCCGCGCCGTGCTGGTCGCACGCCCATGCCGCCGCGAGGAGGACGTCATCGCCGAGGACGTTCACGCCCGACTCGCCCTGCACCGGCTCCATCAGCACCGCCGCGGTCCGCGGCCCGACCGCGGCCCCGATCGCGTCGGCGGTCGGCTCGACCGCCACGAACCCCGGCACGAGCGGCGCGAACGGCGCCTGCTTGCTCTCCTGCGGCGTCGCGCTGAGCGCACCGAACGTCCGCCCGTGGAACGCGCCGTGCAGCACGACGATCTCGCCGCCCTGGCGCCGCTTGCGCGCGAGCTTCAGCGCCGCCTCGACCGCCTCGGCGCCGCTGTTCGTGAAGAAGACCCCGCCGCCGAGGGAGCCCGCGGCGAGCCGCGCGGCGAGCGTCGTCATCGGCTCGTTGGAGAACAGGTTCGAGACGTGGAGCAGCCGCCCGGCCTGCGAGCGCACCGCCTCGACCACCCTCGGATGGCAGTGGCCGACCGACGACACGCTGATGCCACAGAGGAAGTCGAGGTACTCGTTGCCCTCGTCGTCCCACAGCCTCGCGCCCTCGCCGCGGGCGAAGGTGACCGGCAACCGCGCGTAGGTGTCCAGGAGGGTCACTGGGCCGGGGTGACCTTCGTGCCGATGCCGGCGATCGTGAACAGCTCGAGCAGCAGCGAGTGTGGGACGCGCCCGTCGATGATGTGCGCGGACGTCACGCCGCCGTGGATCGCGTCGACGCACGCCTGGAGCTTCGGGCGCATGCCGCCCGTGATCCCCTCCATCGCGCGCTCGACCTCGTCGGCGCGGCACTCCGAGATCACCGACGCGTGGTCGCTCGGGTCGCTCAGCCAGCCCTCGACGTCGGTGAGGAAGATGACCTTGTACGCGCCGAGCTGGCGGGCCACCGCGGCCGCCGCCTCGTCGGCGTTGATGTTGTACGAGTTGCCGTCGCGGTCGGCGCCGACCGACGCGATGACGGGGATGTAGTCCTCGGCCACGTGGAGGATCACGTCGGCGTCGACGCGGTCGATCGCGCCGACGAACCCGATGTCCTCGCCGCCGGGCGCCGCGGTGCGCGAGACGCGGAAGAGGTTGCCGTCGTCGCCCGAGAGCCCCACCGCGGCCTGCCCGTGCCGGTTCAGGCGCAGGACGATGTCCTTGTTCACCTTCCCGATCAGCACCATCTTCGCGATCTCGACCGTCTGCGCGTCGCTGACGCGCAGCCCGCCGACGAAGGACACCGGCATGTCCAGCCGGTTCATGTACTCGGTGATCGCCGGCCCGCCCCCGTGGACGACGACCGGGTTGACGCCGCAGTACTTCAGGAGCACGACGTCGCGGGCGAACTCCTCGCGCAGCGAGGGGTCCTCCATCGCCGCGCCGCCGTACTTGATGACGACGGTGCGGCCGTGGAACTCCCGGATGTAGGGCAGCGCCTCGAGGAGGGTCTCGACGTCGCGCATCAGGTCGTGTAGTCGGCGTTGATGGTGATGTACTCGTGCCCGAGGTCGGAGAAGAAGACCTCGGTCTCCGCGCCCTCGCCCGGAAGGGCGATCTCGATCTCGACCTCCTCGCCCTCGAACGCGGCCGCCTCGCCCGTCGCCTGCCCGCCGCTGCACACGGTCGTCCCGTCGATCGCGATGTCGAAGATGAGCGGGTGCGTGTCGACCAGCGCGCCGCCCACCGCCTGCGCGATACGCCCCCAGTTCGGGTCGCCGCCGTAGAGCGCGGTCTTGACGAGCGGGGAGTTGGCGACCGCGCGCGCGACGTGCTCGACGACCGGCGGCGCGCCACCGCGGACGACGACGCGCCCGATCCGCCGCGAGCCCTCGCCGTCCCTGACGATCGTGAGCGCGAGCTGCCGGAGCAGCGCGTCGAGCGCCTCGCCGAACCGCAGCTCGGCCTCGCTCTCGGGCTCGACCGCGACGCCGCTGGCGCCGGACGCCATGAGGATCGCGGTGTCGTTCGTGGACAGCTGGCCGTCGACGCTGATGCGGTCGAAGGAGCGCTTGACGCAGACGCCGAGCAGCAGGTCGCAGGTCTCCGCCGCGAGGACCGCGTCGGTCTGGACGAAGCAGAGCATGGTCGCGAAGGCCGGCTGGATCATGCCTGCGCCCTTGGCCTGCGCGGTCAGCCGGACCGTGCCGCCGGGGAGGTCGACGTCCAGGGCGACGTGCTTGTCGAGCGCGTCCGTCGTGCGGATCGCGTGCGCCAGCTCCTCCGCCCCGTCCTCGCGCAGCTCGGCGCGCACGGAGAGCAGGCCCTTGATGACGGTCTGCCCGTCGAGCTGCACGCCGATGACGCCGGTCGAGCACACGGCGACCTGGTCCTCGGGGACGCCCGCGATCATCGCCGTGCCGCCCTGCATCCGCGCCGCCTCGTCGAGCCCGCGCCGCCCCGTGGCCGCGTTCGCGTTCCCGGAGTTGGCGACGACCGCGCGCAACGCGTCGAGGCGGCAGCGCTCGCGGGTGATGGTGACCGGCGGAGCCTGGACGCCGGAGCGCGTGAAGCGCGCGGCGCTCGTCGTCTCGGCGACGTCGGAGACGACGACCGCCAGGTCGAGGCCCTCGGGCTTGATCCCCGCGGCCACGCCGCCGGCGCGGAAGCCCTGGGGCAGCCGCCCGTCGGCGGCCTCGCGCACGTTCGCGGGCTGCTCGACCCAGCGCGAGGAGAAGAAGGTCACCGGAGTCCCGCCGTCTCGTCGAGGCCGAACATCAGGTTCAGGTTCTGGACGGCCTGCGAGGCGGCGCCCTTCCACAGGTTGTCGATCGCGGCGAAGACGAGGATCTTGCCCGTCCGCTCGTCGACGGTCGCGTGGATGCGGCAGATGTTGGTGTCGCGCACGTCGCGGACGCCGGGCGCCACGCCGGTGAGCTCGACGAACGGCTCGTCCGCGTACGCGCGCGCGAAGAGCTCCTCGACCCGCGCCGCCTCCGCGCGCTCGGGCGGCGTGACGTAGCACGACACCAGCTCGCCCTGGTCGATCGGCAGGAGGTGGGGCGTGAACTGGCACGTCACGTCCGCCCCGGCCGCGGCGAGCTCCTGCTCGATCTCCGGCGTGTGGCGATGGCGGGCGACGCCGTACGGGTTGACGTTCTCGTCGACGGTGACGAAGTGCGTCTTGGCGGTCGCGCCGCGCCCGGCGCCGGACACGCCGGTCTTCGCGTCGATCACCACGTCGGCGATCAGGCCGGCGCCGGCGAGGGGGGCCAGGGCGAGGACCGCGGCGGTCGGGAAGCAGCCGGGGTTGGCCACGAGGTGCGCGTCGGCGACCTGCTCGCGGTAGAGCTCCGGCAGGCCGTAGACGGCGTGGCCGAACAGCGACGGCGCGCCGTGCTCGCCGTACCACTCGGCGTACGTGCCGGGGTCCCGCAGGCGGAAGTCCGCGCTCAGGTCC
>DASZDF010000347.1:0-2471 GCA_035942275.1 Solirubrobacteraceae bacterium
GCTCAAGACGTTCTCGGGCGGCCAGCTCACGCGCGCCTCGCTTGCCCGTGCGCTCTCCGCGCAGCCCGACCTCCTGCTCCTCGCCGAGCCGACGAACCACCTCGACATCACGTCGCTCGAGTGGCTCGAGGGCGAGCTTCAGCAGCTCGACGCGGCGATCGTCATGGTCGCCCACGACCGCTGGTTCCTCGAGGCGGTCGGCACGTCGGTTCTCGAGATCGAGGCCGGCCGCTCGCGGTTCTTCCCGGGGACCTGGGCGGCGTGGCGCAAGGAGCAGGCGGCGCGCGAGATCGCACTGGGCAAGGCGATCGAGAAGCAGCAGGCGGAGATCGCGCGGATGGAGCGCTTCATCGAGCGCTTCCGTTACAAGGCGACGAAGGCGCGCCAGGCGCAGTCGCGGGTCAAGAAGCTCGACAAGATCGAGCGCATCGAGCGCGACCCGCGCGACAGCCGCGAGATGGCGCTGTCGTTCGGCACGGCGGAGCGCTCCGGCCGCGTGGTCTTCGAGCTCGAGGAAGGGCGGATCGAGGTTCCCGGGCGGGTCCTGCTCGCCGGGGCGGACCTGTGGCTCGAGCGCGGGGAGCACGTGTCGCTGGTCGGCCCGAACGGAACGGGGAAGACGACCCTCGTCCGCGCCCTCACCGGCGAGCGCCCGTTCGACGGCGGCCGCCTGCGCACCGGCCACAACGTGAAGCTCGGCTACCTCTCGCAGCACGCCGAGGAGCTCGGCGACGTCGGCACGGTGCTCGAGGCCTGCTCGCGCCACACCGGGCTGACGCCGAACAAGGCACGCGCGCTGCTCGGGCGCTTCCTGTTCAGCGGCGAGGAGGCGGAGAAGCCGCTGGCGGGCCTGAGCGGCGGCGAGCGTCGGCGGCTGTCGCTGGCGATCCTCGTGTCGAGCGGGGCGAACGTGCGCATCCTCGACGAGCCGACGAACCACCTCGACATCGAGAGCCGGGAGGCCCTGGAGGACGCGCTGCTCGCGTTCGAGGGCGCCGTCGTCCTCGTCTCCCACGACCGGGCGCTGCTCGACGCCGTCGGCCGGCGCACGATCGCGATCGAGGGCGGCCGCCTGCGCTCCTACGAGGGAGGGTGGGCCGAGTACGTGCGCGTGCGCGAGGAGCGCCGCGCGGCGGGCGAGGACGTCGACGCCGGCCCGCCCGCCGACGTCAGGCCGTCGGCCGGCGGCGGCGCGAAGCCGCGCCGCTCGGCCAACGGAGCCGCTTCGGCGCCGAAGTGGGGCAAGCCGAAGCCCACGGGCCCGTCCAAGAACGCGCTCCGCCTCGAGGAGCAGCTCCAGAAGGCGGTCGAGGACGCCGAGACCGCGCTGCGGGCGGTCGAGGACGAGCTCGCCGACCCCGCCGCGTGGGCGACGAAGTACGAGTCGGCGAAGTCCGAGGCGAAGCACACGGCGGCCAAGCGCGCCGTCGAGGCGGCCTACGCGGCGTGGGAGGAGCACGCCGCGAAGGTCGAGGCCGCGGCGGAGCCGCGCGCGTAGCGCGACTCCGCACGCCGCGCGGCTAGCGGGACGCCGCCCTGCGGTACTTCGACACGGCCAGCGGCGCGAAGACGGCCACGATGGCGACCGACCACGCGACCGCGCCCCAGATCGCGTCGCCCGCCGGCGCGTCGAGCCACAGGGCCCGCATCGCGTCGACGACCACGCTCACGGGGTTGACCTCGGCGAACTGCTGGAGGCCGTCGGGCATCGACTCGACCGGCACGAACGCCGACGAGATGAACGTGATCGGGAAGATCAGCGTGAAGCCGATCCCGTTCGCCGCCTCGGGCGACGAGACCGACATCCCGATCACCGCGAACACCCACGAGAACGCGAAGCCGAAGAGCAGCAGGACTCCCACGCCGCCGGCGATCTCGAGGACGCTCGCGTCGAAGCCGAACCCGATGATCAGGCCGGTGACGACCAACACGACGATCGACAGCGAGTTCGTCGCGACGTCCGCGAGCGTCCGGCCCGCGAGGACCGACGCCCGCGCCGTCGGCAGCGAGCGGAAGCGGTCGATGAGCCCCTTCGTCAGGTCCTCGGCCAGGCCGAGCGCGGTGACGAAGCCGCCGAAGGCGATGTTCTGGACGATGATCCCCGGGATCAGGAAGTCGACGTAGTCGTAGCCCGGCGTCTCGATCGCGCCGCCGAAGACGTACGCGAACAGCAGCACGAACATGACCGGCTGGATCGTGAAGCCGATCAGCAGGTCGGGCGCGCGGGGGAGCCGCACGAGGTTGCGCTCGGCCATGACGAGCGTGTCACCGAGCAGGCGCGTCATGCCGCCACCTCCATCTCCGTCTCGTTCGCCGCATGGCCTGTCAGCGAGAGGAAGACGTCGTCGAGCGTGGGCCGGTGGAGCGAGATGTCCTCCACCGCGATCCCGGCGCGGTCGAGCCGGCGCGCGGCCTCCATGACCGTCCGGCCGCGCTGGGGGACGGCCACGCGCAGCAGGACGCCCTCGACC
>DASZDF010000348.1:0-9120 GCA_035942275.1 Solirubrobacteraceae bacterium
GCAGCACTGGGGCGCGCCGCGCTGCTTCGTCCGCTGCCCGGCCGGGCACCGCGTCGAGGTCATGGCGTGGGCTCCAGGTGCAGCCGCATGAGCAGGTTGCGCCCGCCGTAGCGGTCGTCCTGCGCGGAGAACCCGAACGACTCGTAGACGGCGAGCGCCGCGGCGTTCGCCTCGTTGACGTCGAGCTCGATGCGGCGGCAGCCGCGCTCGCGCGCCAGGTCGACGACGCCCTGCACGAGCGCGCGGCCGACGCCGCTGTTGCGCGCGTCCTCGCGGACGAAGAGGTCCTCGAGCAGGCAGTCCTCGGCGGCCCACCACAGCCCGTAGCGGAAGCGGACCTGCGCGACGCCGGCGGGGGGCGCGTCCTCGTTCGGCGCCCCGAGGAGGAAGGCGCTGTCGCGGTCCTCGATCAGGCGCTCGACGCCGGCCAGGAACGCGTTGGCCGACGGCCAGTCGAGGCCGAGGTGGTCGCGGAACGCGACGATGAGCCGCGCGACGACCTCCGCCTCGTGGGGCTCCGCCCTCCAGACCGCGATCACGAGCCGGCGTTGACCCGCACGTGCCAGCGGACCGTCATCTCGGCCACCGTGTCGCCGACCGCGTTCGTCAGGTCGACCTCGACCGAGAAGCGCACGACGCCGTCCTCGTCGAGCGCGGCGCGCAGCTCCTCGGCGTCCGTGTCGAGCCTGGCCGTCGCCGTGATCACGCCCTGGGCGAGCTTGCGGTACGAGATCTCCGCGCCCTCGGCGAGCGGCGTCAGGTCGCCGAGGCGCTCCGCGAACGCGCCGACGAACGCCGCCCCCGACGCCGCCTCGCCGGCACTGAAGAGCGCGCCGGCGTGCTGCGAGCCGACGTGGTTGCGGATCTCGGCCCGGTCGGGCAGCCGTACGACCCCGCGCCCGGCCGCCACCTCGGCGACGTCGAGGCCGAGGTGCACGTTGTACGGGATCGCGGCCTGGAGGCCCGCCCGGATCGCGTCGTAGTCCATGGCCCCGACTCTACGGAGCCGCGCGGCTACGGAGCCGGCAGCACCGCCGGCACGAGCGGCTTCTCCATCGCGCGGCCGTACTGCTGGCCGGCGGTCCCGTCGCGGAAGCCCGGCAGCATGACCATCCGCTGCTCGGCGACCATCTCGGTCGTCGGCACCGTCATCCGCGCGTTGTCGGAGTCGGCGACGAGCAGGATGTGCAGGCCGTGCGTGGCGATCGAGCCCTGGTAGAAGCGGTCGGTCCCGTCCGGCAGCCCGTCCTCGGGATGCCAGCAGCGCCGCGGCTCGCCCGTGGTCTTCGAGATCGTCGGCTCGTTGCCGGAGCGGAGGTTGACCTTCGGCCCGGGGTCCGAGCCGGTGCTGTCGTCGAAGCACGAGTCGTCGCGGTAGTAGGGCATCGCGAACGCGCCCTGCACCGCGCCGCCCGGCGACTGCGACGCGAGCTGCGCGTCGTAGCGGTCGACGATCGTGCCGTGCGGCCCGGCGACCTGGCTCCAGCCGAGCGTCGCGCCCGGCTCGGAGTGGGTCAGGTCCGGGAAGTCGGCCGACAGGTGGTACGGGAAGCGGCAGAACTGGAACATCTCGTAGAGCGAGCGGTACTGCTGGTCGAGGTCGCTCGTGTCGTTCGGGTTGTTCTCGGCGTCGTACTTGGCCTGGCACGGGTCGTCGAGGTTGCCCATGACCTCGTCGTTGCGGCCGTCGACCGCGACGCCCTCCGGCTTGTTCGCGTTGAAGAACTTGGTCATGCGGCCGGCGTTGAAGTCCCACTGGGCGTAGATGCCGTCGAGCGGCGGGATGACGTGCACGCGCAGCCACGTCTTCTGCCGCATCTCCTTGCGGTAGAAGGTCTCGCGGCGGATGACGTTGGTGCCCGAGTCGGCGCCCCACCTCTCGCGGATCGCGCGGACGGGGCCGACCTTCTCGCCGAGCAGCGTCGACGAGCCGCCCCAGTTCGTGTCCTCCTCCTCGAAGCCGCAGCACGGCGTCTCCGAGCCCGGGTCCTGCGCGAAGGCGCGCGCCTTCCAGCGATCCACGAGGTCGGGGCCGTAGCTGCGCCCGCCGTCGGGCGAGATCTCGACCTTCGTCATCAGCCAGCGGCCGTCGTAGCGGAAGCGGTAACGGTCGGTGGTGATCGTCGCGTAGTCGCGCGGGCGGCGGCGACCCTCCTTGCCGGTCGGGTTGCCGTCGGCGTCGCAGGTCATGCCGACCGGGGCGTTGCCGTAGTCCCGGTAGCTCGACTCGCTGAACTCGTAGAAGTCGGCGTTGGCGTCGCGCTGGTACTTCACGTAGCCGTTGCTCGCGTCGAAGGCGGGCTTGCGCGTGCCGTCGGTGCGCCCGATGTAGAGGTACTTCGGGTTCTTGTCGACGGGCACGGCGCTCGGGTCGGCGATGACCACCACGCGCAGGTCGGTGACACCCGCGGGCTTCGGGCCGCCGCCCGGCGCGGCGGGGCCGGCGTCGGAGGCCATGAAGGCGATCTCGTCGTTCGTGTCGAGGCCGGGGACCGGGTCGGTCGCGACCGGCGAGTCCGGCTTGGCGAGGCACGGGTTGGCGGGGTCCTCGGCGCGCCAGCGGAAGCCCTCGCGCTGGTAGGCGTAGGTCGTGTGCTGGTCCTGCCCGGAATACGGCGCGAAGCCGGACGCGCTGTTGTCGAGGTAGCGCACGAACTGCTCGTCGACCTGGACCGGGACCTCCTGCCAGCGCCCGGTCGCGCCGCCGGTCCAGCGGAAGGCGACGATGCGGTCGACCGGCGTCCCGTTCCCGGCGGCGTTGCCGGTGTCGACCTCCGGCGCGTCGTAGCTGTTGTGGCACGTCTGGTTCGGCGTGATCCCCGACGTCACCATGTCCGCGCCCTCGCGCGGGTCGGTCTTGATGTTCTCGGGATGGACCTCGGCCGGGCAGCCCGTGAGGTCCATCAGCGGGAGCTTCACGGTCTGGTTCGCGGGCGCGGCCCACGCGTCGAGCTGCGCGCCGGTCAGGACGACGGGCTCGCTGTCGCGTGCGGCGGGCGCGACGTCGACGCTCACCGCGTTCGCGGTGGCCGGCACGAGGAGGAGGGCAAGCAGGGTGGTGGGAAGGGCGATCCGTCGCATGACGTCCTCAACGTGAACGGAACCGTTTTCTTGCGGCGAATGGCGGAGGCCGTCGAGCGCCTACTCTTGGCCCCGTGCTGCCCCAGGCCGTCGAGCGGATCCGGACCGTCCTGGGCGGGGACGAGGAGGTCCTCCAGGTCGGCGGGCTCGCCTCGCCGTTCGGGCGGGCGGACTGGGTGCTCGACTCCGGCCGCTACGAGGACCGCGGCGTCCCCGAGGGCCGCGAGCGGTTCACCCGGCGCACCTGGCTCGTGCGCGACGCGTGCGCGCGGGAAGCGTGGCCGTTCGAGGACGACCGCTTCGCCTTCGCGGTCTGCACCACGCTCGCGTCGCTGCGCGACCCGGTCGGCGTCTGCGTCGAGCTCTCGCGCGTCGCGCGCGCGGGGTACGTCGAGGTGCCGGCGATCGAGGCCGAGCTGGCGGGCGGCGACGCGCGGTGGCTGTGCGACCTCGACCACGGCGAGCTCGTCTTCGTCCACAAGAGCGTCGGCGTGGCGCTGGACGCGCGCGTGAAGGTCCCGCCGCGGTGGCATGCGCGGCTCGAGGCCTCCGAGCGCGTGCACGGCCTGTTCTGGGAGGACCATCTCCCCGCGCGCGAGCGCCTCGCCGCGACCGAGGAGCTGGTCGAGGAGCTCGCCGAGCGCCTGCGCCGGCGCTTCGAGCCGAGCGCGGCCGAGGTCGCGGTGGCCGAGGCGCGCGTGCGGATCGGGACCCTGGCCGGCGCCGCCGCGGCGCGCGGCCTCGACGCGTTGAGGGGGAAGGGATCGTGATCACCGGCGTGAAGCGGGTCGACCTGCGCGTCGACGACGTCGAGGCGGCGCGGAGGTTCTACCGCGACGTCGTCGGGCTCGAGCCGGCCGACGGGCGGGCGGCGCTCCGCGGTCCGGACGGCGCCGAGCTCGTCCGGCTGTCCGACAACGGCGTGACGGCGCGCGCGCCCCGGCGTGCCGCGGGCCTCTTCCACACCGCGTTCCGCTTCCCGGCGCGCGCGGACCTCGCCGACGCGCTGCGCCGCGCCGCGCCGTACCTGACCGGCGCGTCCGACCACGGCGTGAGCGAGGCGCTCTACCTCGACGACCCGGCCGGCAACGGCGTCGAGCTGTACTGGGACCGCCCTCGCGAGGTGTGGCCGCCAGACATGTTCACCGAGCCGCTCGACCTCGACGACCTCCTGCGCGCGAGCGACGGCGCGCCGCGGGCCCCCGCGGGGACCGACATCGGGCACGTCCACCTCAAGGTGTCCGACCTGCCGCGGGCGGAGGAGTTCTGGCTCGGGTCGCTCGGCTTCGACCTCATGCACCGCTACGGCAGCGAGGCCGCGTTCGTCGCGACCGGCGGCTACCACCATCACGTCGGGCTGAACACGTGGATGTCGCGCGGGGCGCCGCTCGCGCCGCCCGACGCCGCGGGGCTGGAGCGGGTCGTGTTCCACACCGACGGCGAGGCCGGCGAGACGACCGACCCGGACGGGATCGCGGTCGTCCTCGAGCCGTGACGCCCGAGCGGCCGAGCGGAGCGCTCTGCCGAGGTGGAAGCGGCTGCGCATCCTGGACATCACCGGTCCAGCAGACGCGCGCTGTGCGTTGAAGTGAGCGTGCGACGAGCCGCGTAACGCGGGATCGGCCGCCCGACGTACTGACGCAGGCCGCGGCTTTGGTCGGGCCGGCCGCGGAATGACGCGAATCGGTTTCGTAGGTGCGGAGCACCGAGGTTCACCTCACGGTGCCTTCGAAATGGCCAGCCCCGTCCAAGGCGGGGCGGGCGCCCGGTGGCGGCGGCCGACCTGCGCGAGCGCTCGGCCGCGCACCACCTCGGGATGAGAAGTGACTAGACAAGTATCCGATTGCAGTAGGCCTCACTACAACGGTTTGCTGACCCGGTCCGCTTGCTCCCCCGGAGGTGGCTCGTGTCTGCTCGTCAACGCATCCTCGTCGCTCTGATCAGCGGGATCTGGTGTGCCGGTACGGCGTCGGGGTCGGCCCACGCGCAGGTAGCGCCTGATCCGGACTATTGGAAGCAGACGGCTGAGCGTCGGCACACGGTCTATCGCCTGATGTACAGCCAGTCGCCGCAGTCGATCCCCTCGGCGTACGACGCCGTGCAGGAGGCCGAGGAGATCCTGCGCCAGAACCAGCGGACGCTGCCCCCCTCGAGTCCGAAGGCACCTTCGCTGTGGCGTCAGATTCGCAACGTCGGGGTCAAGACGGCGTTGACGGCTGCGCCGCGGGTACTCGGCGCGGTCACGTTGGCGCCGGCCGCCTTCGAGCTCGGCTGGAAGATCGGCAATGGCTTGAACGCGAAGTTCTTGCGGCTCGGGGTGCCTGAAGAGCCGTCGCTGGACAACTACTTCTCGGACCCCACGATGGAGTGGGTGCCGCAGGGTGCTCGCATCAGTCACGGCGGAACGGCTCCCGCAGGCGCCTTCTACTTCCACACGGTGACGTCGGGAGGACCGTTGAACGGCTTCCTCCGGGCGAACCCGGCCTTCGGCGGGGCGTGCTCGACGAGCTACGACCCGGCGCCGGCGGGAGGCTGGACTGACGCTGTCGTCGGGACCGCGGACTGCTTCCAGACCTACTTCAAGCCGTTCGGCTATCGAGACATCCACGCGTACTACATGACCGAGGAGGAACTCGGCGCCCCGGGCCCGATCGAGCCGTACGTCGATCAGCCCTACGACCGCGTCACCCAAGCGCCGCCTTCGCCCACGCAGTCGAGCGTCGAGCAAAGCATCGAGCGCGAGCTGGGGCAGCCTAGGAACGCGGATCTGCGCAGGTGGATCAACCACCAGCTCGGGTCCCCCAGCGAAGAGGACCCAACCGGGCAACGACCCGACAACCCTGACATCGAGTTCCCCGGGTTCGTCGAAAAGTGGGAGGTCCACGGCGACGAGTTCCCGGAGTACGCCGACCCGTGGGAGTACTGGCACGGGGCGGCCGATGTCATCAGAAGGTGGGAAGCGGGGGATCTCGAGACGGAACATTGCGTGCGCGACGGTGACGGTGCCGACATCTACTGGGACAACAGCACGGGCGCGATCGTCGTCGTGAAGGACGGCAAGATCGTCACGTTCTTCAAGCCCGGCACGGGACGGTCGTACTATCTCGCCCAATGCGCAGGCTAGGCGGCGCGGGCGGCTGCGGCGGAACCGCGGAAAGGCGTGATGCGTGAAGCGGCGCCGCGCGGCCGCAATCCCGGCGGACACCCTCGCAGTGCTGTCATCCGCCTCTTGGCGAGATCGTCCCCGGCCGATGTCGCCGAACGGCTTGTGAAGCGACCGGGGCCGGCGGCGTCGTCGGCCCCGGCAGGGTTGCGCGACGCCCCGGCAGGCGCGTTGCGCGAGGCCGCGGCGCACACACGCGCCTTGTTGCGCGAAACGGCGCTGCTCCCGCCGTCTGCGGCGAGGTTCCTGAGCCTGAGCCTCCCGCCCCCCCGCGGCGCGCCACGCGATGAAACCGGAGGCTTCAGCGTCGACCCCGTGTCGCTCGAGCGGTTGCCGGCGATCGCCGCGTCGCTCATCGACGCCGTCCTGCGCGATGTGACGGCAGCAGACCCGGTGATACCCGAACGTGACTTCACCGGTACGGCCGCGCTCGAGTACGCAAGCGCGGTGCTGCTCCAGGAGGAGGTCCTCGAGGAGCTGGAGCGACAGGCTCAGGACTCGAGTTCGCTGTACGCCGGGCTGCCCGCCGACGACCGCGCTCGCGTGCGCGACTTCGCGCTGTACCGCGGCGAGGCTCGGCTGGAGAGAGCACTCGACCGCTGGGCGCGACACGTCCAGGGTTGCGAGCGTCACCCGAGCGCGGCGGTGTTCGAAAGCTACGAAGACGCCCTGATGGGCCGTGACGATCTCGAGCTCGCCCTATCGCTGCTGTCTTCCCCCGCCCTCGATCGAGTCGCCGAGCGACTCCGGCCGATCGACCGACGCTTTCTCGCCGCTACGTGCGAGCTCTCAGCCCCGCTCACTAAGCGCGATCCGTGGGCCCCAAGCGCGTGGTGGTGGTACCGCGTGCCTCGGGACGCGGGTGAGTACTTCATCGACTACGTCCGCCACCTCCGTCCCGAGCTGCTTCAGGAGATCACCGACCTTCAATCGCGCCGCCGGTCTGACGGCGACCCGCTCGAGTAGTCAGTCACCTGGAGCTCCGACCCGCTGCACTCGATCCTCCAGCGGTTTCATCCGGGACGGGCGGCGTGAACGGCACGTCGTCCAGCGGGTCGTCGAGGGGCTGCTCGATCTCGTCGGTCCGGTCCCCAGTGTCAGCGGAGAACGCTTCCCGCCTTCGCAGCCGCGCGAGCTCGAGCTCCACCGCGCCACGGCGACGCCGCAACGCCCCGGCGCCACCACTGCATCGCGCGCGCCAGCCGCGCCGCCGCCGGCGGCCGAGCCACTTCACCAGCGAGTTCACCCCCTGACCCCGGCTCGGTCTGCAGGACGCGGTCGTCGAGAGCAGGACGGCGACGCGATGACGATCGAGCAGCTCGGGACCTCGCGCGCCGCTGGTACGGCGATCGGCTCGATCCCGATTGGCGTCCGCGGAGCCTCGCCGAGCCGCAGCGGATCCTCGACGAGGTCGGCCTACGCGGCGACTTCTGGCGGCTCGCGTAGGTGCAGCGCCATGGCGATCCCGCCCGCGAGCAGCACCGCGGCGGCGATCACGAAGTAGACGTTCGAGTGGATCGACGTCTCGAGGCCGACCATGATCGTGCCGAGGATCAGCAGCGCGGCGGCCCACATCGGCACGAGCCCGGCGCGGGCGGCGCCGAGGGACAGGAGCATCATCCCGAGGATCCACAGGACGCCGGTCAGGTAGAACATCAGCGCCCACTCGGAGTGCTGCATGTCGTCGAGCACCGTCTCGGCCACGAGCTTGCCGGGGGCGTCGGACTTCCCCCACACCTCGCCGGCGATGCCCCAGGCGAAGCCGTCGATCGCGAGCGCTCCGCCGAGGCCGATGAGGCCCGCGAGCCCGAGCGCTCCGCCGGCCCGCGCGGTCCGCGCGTTCGAGCGCGCGACGAGGAGCGCGAGGCCGGCGACCGCAAGCGCGAACACCATGAGCGAGGCGAGCGAGATCGCGTGCGCGGCCTGCCAGCGCTGGTAGTCGTCGGCGATCGCCGCGAGCTGCTCGGGCTCGTTGCCCGTCGCGAGCTCCGTGGGGTGCAGGAGGTTCGAGAGGAGGAAGAGGCCGGGGGCGACGACGAGGGCCGCGGCGGCGATGCGGCGCTCGTCGACCATCCGCGCGCTCAGCCGGCGCCGTTGGAGTCGGGGCTCGCGCCGTCCGACGTGATGATCGCGAGCGTGTCGCCGGCGGCGACGGCGCCGCCCTCCTTGATGGGCAGCTCCGCGATCACGCCCGCCTTGTGGGCGGTGATCTCGTTCTCCATCTTCATCGCCTCGATGATCGTGACGATCTGGCCCTCCTCGACCTTCTGGCCCGCCTCGACCAGCACCTTCCACACGTTGCCCTGAAGCGGCGACTCGAGCGTGTCGCCGCCGGCCCCGCCGCCGCCGCTCTTGCGCTCCCCGCGCTTCGGGCGCGGCCGGGCCGCCGCCGGAGCGGCGGCCGGAGCGGCCGCCGCGGCGGGAGCCATCGGAGCCCCGATCACCTTGACGTCGAACCGCCGCCCGCTCACCTCGACGAGGTACTCGTGCTCGACCTTCTCCGGCGCGTCGTCGTCGGCTTTCCTCTCGACCTTCGGGAACGCGAGCTGCTTGAGCCACGCCTTGTCCTCGATCAGGTCGCGCCCGGTCTCGCCCCTGGCCCACTGCTCGGTGGCCAGCATGGCCTTGTGGAACGGGATGAGCGTCTTCAGCCCCTCGATCTCGTACTCGCCGAGCGCCCGCAGCATCCGCGCGGTCGCGCGCTCGCGGTCGACGTCCCAGACGATGAGCTTCGCGACAATCGGGTCGTACATCGGCGACACCTCGCCGCCCGCGCCGACGCCGGAGTCGACGCGCACGCCCGGCCCGGTCGGCTCGAGGTAGGCGCCGATCTTCCCGGGGGCGGGCGCGAAGTTCTTCGACGCGTCCTCGGCGTT
>DASZDF010000349.1:0-2616 GCA_035942275.1 Solirubrobacteraceae bacterium
CGCGACGTGCCGGACGCCGACCTGCTGTGAGCGCGCGCGCCTAGGCGACGTGGCGGAAGTCGAAGGCCGGTCGCGGCGGCACGCGCCGGCGGGCGCGGGCGATCGCGTCGAGCGCCTTCGCGCGCAGCCGGGTGCGCGGCGCGGGCGCGGTCGCCTGCCACAGCTCGTCGCGCCACTCCGCAGGGATCCGCCCGCCGTGGACGCCGAGGAGGTGCTCGGCCCACGAGCGCAGCCCGGTCATCGCGGTGAGCAGCACCTGCTTGGCCTCCGGCAGCCCCGCGGGGTCGTCGCCGCCGGTCGCCGCGACCAGCTCCGGGCGCCGGACGAAGACGCAGTCGGCCCAGACCGTCCGGCCGTCGCGGTGGCGCGCGGCGCGCTGCGTGGCCGGCTTCCACACCTCCGGGTCGAGGCCGATCAGCTCGAACCCCAGCTCGTCCAGGTACGCGAGCGCGTCGCCGAACGGCGCCTCGCCGACGTAGAAGGGCTCGAAGCGCAGCTCGCTGCGCACGACGAGCGCGCGCTCGAGCAGCTCGCGGCTGCTGCGCAGCACGGCGGTGTCCAGCCCCTCGATGTCGGTCTTGAGGAAGTCGAGGCGGTCGATGCCGGCCTCGGCGAGGATCGCGGGGAGCGTCGTGCACTCGACCTCCTCCTCCGCGACCGGGCGGAAGTACTCCGTCAGGCCGTACCGCGCGATGAGGTCGTCGCGCGGCGGCAGCAGCGACGAGCACGACACGTACGCGTTCTCGCGGAACGTCCGGCGCCCCGGCTCGTCGGCCACGACCTGCCGCACGGCGACCCGCCGGTGCACGTCGGAGCGGTCGACGGAGGCGTCCGCGGCGTCGACCTCGACGACCGTCGCGGCGGCGCGCAGGTGCACCGGCAGGTCGGCCGCGTGGTCGCCGCCCGCGCCGAGGTTGACGAGCACGAACCGGTCCCGGAGCGCGTTGGCGAGGTTCGGCACGCCCGCCACTGTAGGAGGGCACGCGCGGAGCCGACCGCGGCGTTTGTCATCGTGCGCACATGGCTACCGAAGAGATCGGCGGGCTGCAGGTCGACCTCGCACGCCTTCCGGAGCAGCTGCGCGACCTCGCGCCCACGATCAGGGAGTGGGCGACCGGGGACGAGGACGAGCGCGAGCGCCGGCACGAGGCGGCGACGACCGACGCGCTGGCCGCCTACTGGCTCGCGCTGTCGCAGCGCTTCCCGGAGATCCAGGCGTACCTCGACGAGCAGCTCGCTGCCGGCGGGTCGAACGAGGCGACCGTCCTCGGCTGGGTCGCTGAGGGGGCGCTGGAGGCCGCGCAGGTCGTCGAGCGCCGCACCGGCGCGACGCCCACCGCATAGGAGCGCCGACAGGGCTCAGCCGAGCGCGCCGAGGTTGCGCTCGGTCCACTCGACGACCTGCTCGAGCCCCTCGCGCAGCGGCGTCCGCGGCCGCTGCGGGAGCAGCGCGTCGAGGCGGTCGGTGGCGAGCACCTTCGCGGCCGCGCCGACGAAGCGGTCGGGGTCGAAGCGGATCCGCTCGAACGGGTAGCCGGCGACGTCGCAGAGCATCCGCGCGATCTCGCCGATGCTGTGGTCCTCGCCGGCGCCGAGGTTGACCACCTCGCCGTCGGCCGCGTCGGCGAGACCGAGGACGGCGCCGACGACGTCGTGGACGTGGACCAGCTCGCGCCGCTGAGTCCCGTCGCCCCACAGCACGACCTCCTCGTCGAGGTCCCGGCCGCGGACGATCTTCCGCGCGAGGTCGTAGACGAAGTGCAGGTCGCGCCCGTCCGTGTGGTAGTCGGGCCCGTAGACGGTGGACGGCACCAGGTAGAGCCAGCGCAGCCCGTACTGGCGCCCGAGCTCCATGAGGCCCGCGAGCAGCATGCGCTTCGTCATCGCGTAGGCGAAGTAGCCGGCGGGCGGGACGCCGTCGAGGTAGTCCTCCTCGCGGTGCACGCCGGTACCGGCGTACGACGCGCTCGTCCCGAACGCGACCAGCTTGGCCTGCGGCTGGCGCTCGCGCCACCAGTCGAGCACGTTGGTGTTCACCCGTCCGTTGACGACCCACTGGTCGCCGCCGCGCTCCTGGCAGAAGCGGCCCGCGCGGGTCCACGCCGCGAGGTGGTAGATGCGGTCGTAGCGCGCGCCGTCGAGCGCCGAGAGGGCGCCGTCGCGCACGAGGTCGACCTCGCTCGACGACGGCGCGTCGACGTCGTCGCCGCGCTCGCGCAGCGCCGCGACGAGGTGGCGGCCGCCGAAGCCGCCCGCGCCGGTCACGAGCGCCCTCACGGCACGAGGTCGGGCGCCGAGGCGTCCCGGGCGGAGAGGAGGGGCCGTTCGACGGGCCAGGCGATGCCCACCGCGGGATCGTCCCACCGGACGGTGAACTGGCGCTCCGCGCCGCTGTAGCGCTCCGACTGCTTGTACGCGAGCGCGGTGCCGTCCTCCAGCGCGAGCAGCCCGGTCGCGCAGCCCGCGGGGACGAGGACCTGAAGGCGGTTGGCGGCGGAGAGCTCGAAGCCCTCCCAGCGCAGGTAGGCCTCCGAGCCGCGGCGGCAGTCGACGACGGCGAGGAAGAGCGCGCCGTGCGCGCACTGCACGAGCTTCCACGTGCGGTCGTCGCCGTGC
>DASZDF010000350.1:0-1859 GCA_035942275.1 Solirubrobacteraceae bacterium
CGCGAGCGGCCGCAGCCCCGAGGGATCGCGGAAGGCGACGACGCGGTCCTTCGTCATGACGACCGTCGAGTACGCGCCGTGGACGCGCTGCATGACGTCGGCGACCGCGTCCTCGATCTGCTCGGCCGGATGGTTGGCGAGTAGCGCGGCGAGGATCTCCGAGTCCGACGTCGACTGGAAGCCGACGCCCTGCGCGCGCAGCTCGGAGTGCAGCTCCACCGCGTTGACGATGTTGCCATTGTGGGCGAGCGCGAGCTGGTGGCGGTCGGAGCGGTAGACGGGCTGGGTGTTCTCCCACGCGTCCGACCCGGTGGTCGAGTAGCGGACGTGCCCGACCGTCAGCTCGCCGCCGAGCGTCCGCAGCTTCTGCTCGTCGAAGACCTGCGAGACGAGGCCGCGCTCGCGCAGGGTCATGATGTGGCCGCCGAGATCGCAGCTCGCGATGCCCGCCGACTCCTGTCCGCGGTGCTGAAGTGCGTAGAGGGCGAAGTACGCGAGCCGTGCGACGTCGTGCCCAGGGGCGTAGGCACCGAAGACGCCGCACTCGTCGCGAGGCCCGTCCCGTCCGTCGAGCTCTCGAGGTTCGAGCGTCATGCCGACCGTGAGGAACGGTAGCAGCGGGACCGGCGGTCGCTCGGCCCCGAACGCTCGTCTGGACGCTTCTGCGCGATCGGCCGAAGCGTCCAGATCGAGGGCCTCGATCCTCAGGATCCGGGGCGAGCGACCGATCATCCACTCCGTGGGACTCCTGCGCAGCGCCGGGACGGGATGTGCGGTGGCGATGGCCGCCGGCGCGCTTTCTGCGTGTGGCGAAGAGCAGCGCGAGGACACGACCCCCGCGCTGAGCAGCCCCCGCGTCGCGATGACGGCCAGCTACCCGGGGTACGCCCCGTTCGCGCTGATCACCTACCGCGACGGGCACGGCCGCGTATGCCACGGCCTCGGCAGCGTCACGCCCGACGGCCCGCGGGTGATGGGCGCCCTCGACATGAGCCTCGGCGTAGGCCTCGCGAAGCACGGGACCTGCCTGCGCCGCGAGGGCCGCGACGTCTCGGTGCAGATCCGCCGCGCCGGCGGCGGGGCGCGCATCGTCGGCGGGATCGCGCGCGCGGGCGTCACGCGGGTCCTCGTGGCCGGCCAGAGCGTCCGCACGCGGCGCAACGGCGAGTTCCTCGTCGTGCAGCCCTCGGACGCCGGTCCGGTCGGCGACGAGATCGAGCTGGAGTACCACGCCGGGCACCACCGGCGCCTCCCGCTCCGCCT
Organism: Solirubrobacteraceae bacterium; assembly: GCA_035942275.1. GTDB lineage: Bacteria > Actinomycetota > Thermoleophilia > Solirubrobacterales > Solirubrobacteraceae > CADCVT01. The sequence goes on from DASZDF010000350.1 coordinate 1,264, forward strand.
CGTCACGAGCTAGCAGCGCCTCGGACATCCGTCCGCCTGCTCTGTTGCCGGCGCGCCAGAAGTCGATGCGTTCCCCAGCGGACGATGAGTGGGGGAATGGTAAATCGGTTGGACGCGATGTCCCGTCGTTGGGCGGCGGCGGATCGCAGTGCCGCGAGCGCGACGGAGCGACTCGCGAGCGGGCGACGGATCGTGCGCGCTTCCGACGACGCGGCCGGCCTTGCGATCTCCGAGCGCCTGCGCAGCCAGTCCGCGGGGGCCCTGCGCGCGCTGCGCAACGTGCAGGACGGGATCAGCGCGGTCCAGACGCTCGACGGCGTCCTCGGTGAGGTCGGCTCGATCCTCCAGCGCACGCGCGAGCTGGCGGTGCAGTACCAGAACGGCACGCTGACGACGACCGACCGCAACGCCGCGCAGGCGGAGGCCAACGCGCTGCGCAGCGAGGTCAGCCGCCTCGCCTCGAGCACCCGGTTCAACGCCGGCTCGCTGCTCGCGGGCGGGACCTTGACGGTGCACGTCGGCGCCGAGGACGCGGACGGCATCGCCACGATGCTCCCCGAGCTCAGCCAGTTCGTCACCGACGCGCTCTTCCTGCT
>DASZDF010000351.1:0-2807 GCA_035942275.1 Solirubrobacteraceae bacterium
GACCACCACGGCGGCTCCCGCCGCCGAGCCCGTCACGCCGGCGGCGCAGACCGCGCCGGCGCCGCCGCAGACGGCGGCGCCAGCCACGAGCGGCGCCACGACCGCGGGTGCGACCGCCGCCCCCACCGTCCCGGGGCAGTAGGGCGTGGCGCTGATCCAGAAGCGGATCGGCCTGCTCTTCGCCGCTTTCCTCGTGCTCCTCGCCATGGCGGGGCTGCGGGCGATGTGGCTCGGCACCGTCCAGGCGGGATCGCTGCGCAACGCGGCGGTCACCCAGCAGGACATGCGCGTGAAGGTCCCGGCGCGCCGCGGGGAGATCGTCGACCGGCGCGGCGTCGAGCTCGCAGTCACCGAGCCCGCCGAGGACATCTCCGCCACCCCGTACCTCGTGAAGGACCCCGCGGCGGTGGCGAAGAAGGTCGCGCCGCTCATCGACAAGCAGCCCGGCGAGGTCCTCGAGCAGCTCACCCGCCGCGACACCGGCTTCGTCTACCTCGCGCGCCGCATCCCGAGCACGACGGCCCGCAAGGTCCACGCGCTGAACATCGAGGGCCTCGCCTTCGAGCCCGCCAACCGCCGGATCTACCCGCGCGACTGGCTCGCGTCGCAGGTCATCGGCACGGTCGGGACCGACGGGAAGGGCCTGTCCGGCCTCGAGTACGCCCACGAGCGCCTGCTACACGGCGTCGACGGCGAGCGCCACATCATCAACGACGCGCTCGGCAAGCCGATCAGCGTCCGCGACCCGAAGCCGGCGCAGCCGGGCGCGCGGCTCGAGCTGGCGATCGACAACGCGATCCAGGACAAGGCCGAGGAGGTGCTCGCGAGCGTCGGCGCCAAGTTCCGCCCGAAGGGCGCGACGGCCGTCGTCATGGACCCGCGCACGAGCGAGGTCCTCGCGCTCGCGAACTGGCCCCGCGTCGACGCCAACAACGTCGCCGACGCGCCCGCCTACGCGCGCCAGAACCGCGCCGTCGCCTTCAACTACGAGCCTGGGTCCACCTTCAAGGCGTTCACGGTCGCCGGCGCGCTCGAGGACAAGAAGGTCACGCCGGACACGATGTTCAACCTGCCGCCGCAGATCGTCGTCGCCGACCGGACCATCGGCGAGTCGCACCCCCGCGGCTACGTGACGCTCTCGACCGCCGAGATCCTCGCCCAGTCGTCGAACGTCGGCGCGATCATCATCGGCAAGGACAAGCTCGGCGCGAAGCGCTTCGACCACTGGGTGCGGCGGTTCGGCTTCGGCAAGCCGACCGGCGTCGACCTGCCGGGCGAGGAGTCCGGCCAGGTGCTCCCGCTCGACAAGTACTCCGGTTCCTCGATGGGCAACCTGCCGATCGGCCAGGGCGTCAGCGTGACCCCGATGCAGATGGCGAGCGCGTACAGTGCGATCGCGAACGGCGGCATCCTGCGGCCGGCGCGGATCGTCCGCAAGGTCGACGGCGAGCCGACCCGGCTGCCGCGCGGCAAGCGCGTGATCTCCGCGAAGAGCTCGCTCGCGCTGCGGATCATGCTCAAGGGGGTCTTCGCCCCGGGCGGCACGGCGAGCGAGGCATCCGTCGCCGGCTACGAGCTGGCGGGCAAGACCGGCACGGCGAACAAGGTCGAGGAGACGACGGGCGAGTACTCGGAGGAGCGCTACATCGCCTCGTTCGTGGGCTTCGCGCCGGCCGAGAACCCGCGGCTGCTGGTCACGGTCATGGTCGACGAGCCGAACGGCGCGATCTACGGCGGCGAGGTCGCGGCCCCCGCGTTCCAGTCGATCATGCAGTTCGCGCTCCCGTACCTCCGCATCCCGCCGGAGTAGCCTCCAGAGGCGATGCTCCTCGGGGAAGTGCTCGCCGTCGAGGCCCCGCCCGTCGAGATCACCGGCCTGGCCTACGACAACCGCAGAGTGGAGGACGGGACGCTCTTCTTCTGCGTCCGCGGCTTCACCCGCGACGGCCACGACTTCGCCCCCGACGCGATCGCGCGGGGCGCGGCCGCGCTGGTGGTCGACCACGAGCTGGGCCTCGGCGTGCCGGAGGTGGTCGTCGACGACGTGCGCGCCGCCATGGCGCCCGCCGCCGCGCGCTTCCACGGCGACCCGACCGCGCGGCTGCGCATGGCCGGCGTCACGGGGACGAACGGGAAGACGACGACGTGCTTCCTCATCCGCGAGCTGCTCGTCGCGGCGGGGATCCAGACCGGCCTGCTCGGGACGGTGACCTCGTTCGTCGGCGGCGAGCAGCGGCCGACCGTGCGCACGACACCCGAGGCGATCGACCTGCAGTGCACGTTCGCGGAGATGCTCGCCGGCGGCGACGCCGCGTGCGCGATGGAGGTCTCGTCGCACGCGCTCGAGCTGGGTCGCGCGGACGCCATCCACTGGGACGTCGCCGTCTTCACGAACCTGTCCCAGGACCACCTCGACTTCCACCCCTCGATGGAGGAGTACTTCCTCGCGAAGCGCCGGCTGTTCGAGGCGGGGCCGCGCGTGAAGGTGATCAACGTCGACGACGAGTACGGGCGCCGCCTGGCGGCCGACTTCGATGATGCGATCACGTACTCGCTGCGCGACGTCCAGGACCTCGAGATCGACTTCACCGGCTCGCGCTTCACGTTCGAGGGCGTCCGCATGGCGACGCCCCACCCGGGCGCGTTCAACGTGCTGAACGCGCTCGCGGCGATCCACACCGCGCGCGCGTTCGGCGTTCCGCACGACGCGATCGCCGGCGCGCTCTCGCGGGCGCAGCGCGTGCCCGGGCGCTTCGAGCCGGTCGACGAGGGCCAGGAGTTCGCGGTGATCGTGGACTACTCGCACA
>DASZDF010000352.1:0-1580 GCA_035942275.1 Solirubrobacteraceae bacterium
CTCCCGTACGTGGTCGGCGCGGTGGCGGCCGTGAGCTGGGACGCGCTCGCCGCCGTGCTCCTCGACCTGCCGCTCGGCGCGACGGTCGCGCTGTTCGTGGGGTCGTACGGGCTCTTCGCGTACTGGCTCATCGCGCGCACGCTCGCACTCGAGCTGGGCATGCGCGCCGTCCTCGAGGACGTCTCCGCCGAGCTGCCGCGCGACGCGCCGATCGAGGCGCCGCGGGTGCCGCTGCGCTGGCGCCTGCTCGTGACCCTGCCCGCGATCAGCTGGGGGTCGGGCGTGATCGTCGGCGGCGTCACGAGCCGGCTCGGCGACGGGCCGTGGACGCTGGCGGCGGCGATCGGCGTCTCGCTCGCCGTCACGCTCGGCGTCTCGATCTGGCTGGGCCTGGCCCTCGCCGACGCCGTGGCCGGCCCGGTCGCCACGCTCGGCGCCGCGACGCGGCGGGTGGCCGAGGGCGACCTCGACGTCCGAGCGCCGGTGGTCTCCACCGACGAGACCGGGGAGCTGACCCGCTCCTTCAACGACATGGTGAGCGGCCTGCGCGAGCGCGAGCGGCTGCGCGACGCCTTCGGCGCGTACGTCGACCCGACGCTGACCGAGCGTGTGCTGCGCGAGGGCGTCGACCTCAGCGGCGAGGAGCTCGTCCTGAGCGTCCTCTTCATGGACGTCCGCGGCTTCACGACGATGTCGGAGCACGCGGCGGCGAAGGACGTCGTCGCGAAGCTGAACGAGCTCTACGACGAGGTCGTCCCCGCGATCCTGCGCCACGGCGGCCACGCGAACAAGTTCATCGGCGACGGCCTGCTCGCGGTCTTCGGCGCGCCGGACCGGCTGCCCGACCACGCCGACCGCGCGGTCGCGGCGGCGCTCGACGTCGCGGAGTGCGTCCGCCGGCGCTTCGACGGCGCGCTGCGCGTGGGGATCGGCGTGAACTCGGGCCCGGTCATCGCCGGGACGATCGGCGGCGGTGGCCGCCTGGACTTCACCGTCATCGGCGACACCGTCAACACCGCGGCGCGCGTCGAGTCGGCGACGCGCACCACCGGCGACGACGTCCTCGTGACGGAGGCGACCGTCGCGCTGCTGGAGCGCGACCACGGCGGGTTCGACGAGCGGCCGAGCCTCCCGCTGAAGGGCAAGTCGGCCGAGGTGCGGCTCCAGGCCCCGCGCCGCGGCGCGTGAGCGGCTGGACTCGGCCGCCCGCAGCGTGTTTGCTTGCACACGATGGGACGTCTCGTCCTGGCTGCTGTGGTGCTGGTCCTGGTGATCGCGCCGTCGGCACCGGCGGCCGGTGGTGCGGCCTACGTCCCTGACGAGGTCCTCGTCCGTTTCGCGCCGCAGGTCGACGGCAGTGAGCGCGCAGCGGCGCGGCGGGAGCACGGCGTCCGTGCCGTGCGCCGTCTGCCGGTGCCGGGCCTCCAGCTCGTCCGGCTCCCGGCGGGCGGCTCCGTCCCCATGGCGATCGAGGCGCTCGAGCGCGAGGCCGGCGTCCTGTACGCGGAGCCGAACTTCCTCTACGCCCCGCTCGCCACGCCCGACGATCCGTTCTTCGGCCAGCAGTGGGGCCTGCACAA
>DASZDF010000353.1:0-2127 GCA_035942275.1 Solirubrobacteraceae bacterium
GCGCACACGATCGCCGCGCCGGGGACGTGCATCGTCTCGACGCGGCTCGGCGGCGGGACGGCGACGATGTACGGGACGAGCAGCGCGGCGCCGCACGTCGCGGGGGTCGCGGCGCTGTGCCACGGCACGGGCGGCGCGGCCGGGCCGTGTGCCGGGCTCGCGCCGCCGGACGTCGTGCAGGTGCTCCGGCAGCGTGCGGCGGCGGCGGCGACGTCCGCGAACGGGTTCGCCGGCGACCCGCTCCGGTCGCTGAGCGGCGCCAAGGGGTTCGGGCACCTCGTCGCTCTCCCCTGAGGTGTGACGGCCCGTCGCGGCGGGGAACCCCGTCGCGATGGCCCAGACCTCCACGCATCCCTTCTCGCTCGGCCGCGAAGCCGGCCGCGACGGCCGCTTCCACCGGCAGGTCTCCGCGTTCCGCGACCGGCCTTCCGCGATCGAGGCGGGTCGGTACGTGCTCTACGTCTGCCGCGCGTGCCCGTGGGCGCACCGCACGATCATCGCGCGGCGGCTGCTCGGGCTCGAGGACGCGATCGAGCTCGCCGAGGTCGACCCGATCCGCGACGAGCGCGGGTGGGCGTTCACCGGCGGGCCGTACGTGGATCCGGTCAACGGCTTCGCGCTGCTGAGCGAGGCGTACGAGGCGACCGACGCGCGCTTCGAGGGGCGCTTCAGCGTCCCGGTGCTGTGGGACAAGGAGGAGCGGCGGATCGTCAACAACGAGAGCGGCGACCTCCTGCGGATCCTCAACGACGACTTCCGCCCGCTCGCGACGACCGGCGTCGACCTCTACCCCGCCGACCTGCGGGACGAGATCGAGGAGCTCGGCGAACGCATCTACGAGACGGTCAACAACGGCGTCTACAAGGCCGGGTTCGCGACGACACAGGCCGCGTACGAGGAGGCGGTCCTCCCGCTGTTCGAGACGCTCGACTGGTTGGAGTCGAGGTTGTCCTCACAGCGGTACCTCGTCGACGACGCGCGGATCACCGCGGTCGACTGGCGGCTCTTCACGACGCTCGTGCGCTTCGACGCCGTCTACCACCTCCACTTCAAGTGCAACCTGCGGCGCGTCGTCGACATGCCGGCGCTGTGGGGGTACGTGCGCGACCTCTACCAGCAGCCGGGCGTCGCCGAGACCGTCGACCTCGACGCGATCAAGGCGCACTACTACGGGACGCACCCGTCGATCAACCCGCACGGGATCGTCCCCGTCGGGCCTCTGGTCGACTTCACGACGTCGCACGGGCGCGGCTAGCGCCCGCCCCCGCAGCTCTCGGCCGCAGCGGCGTAGAGCCGGGCGCGGGCGCGGTAGCCCTCCTCGGTGGCGTGGACGCGGTCGTCGCGCAGCCAGTCCGGCCGCGCCCTCACCGCCCGCGCCCACGGGACGATCACGACCCGCCTGCCGTTCTCGTGCGGCTCGGCCGCGACCGCCTCGAGGACGCGGTTCGCGCGCGCGTACGAGACGCCACGGACCGGCGGGCGCGCGATCGTCGCCCAGATCGCGCACGACCCGGGCGGCAGGCCGTCGAGGGACTGCCGGGCCCACGTGGCGAGCTCGTCCGCCCGGCTGGGGTCGTCGTTGGTGAAGAGGCTGAACGCGAGCGCGTACGGGCGCGTCTTCGGCTTGCGGACCGTGTCGTTGATCGCCATCCCGGTGAGGAGCGGGCGCCCGCGGAGGGCGTCGATGGTCACGCGCCAGCCGGGCAGCAGCTCCGGGAGGTACGGCGCGGTGCCCTGGGCGAGCGAGTCGCCGATGAGCGCGAGCTCCGGCCGGCCTGTCACGGGCGGCGGGGACGTGAGCCTCACCTCCCGCGTCGTCTCTTCGCCGAGCGCGTACCGGGCACGGACGAAGACCGTCGTGCGCCGCGGTGGGACGACGACGTGGAGCTTCGTCCGCCATCGCCCCCTCCGGTTGACCTCGGCGCTCTGGAGGCAGAGCCGGAGCGAGCACGTCGCGTAGACCTCGACGATCGACCCCGGCGCCGCGCGGCCGCTGAGCGGGATCGTCGCCGTGACGTCGAGCCGCAGCGGCGCCGCGGCGACGCGATCGCGGACGGCGTCGATCGTGACGGCGCGCGGAGCGGCCGCGGCGGGCGCGGCGACGGCGAGCGTGGTGAGCACGAGCGC
>DASZDF010000354.1:0-1609 GCA_035942275.1 Solirubrobacteraceae bacterium
TCCCGGTGCCCGCGGTCGCCTGCGGCAACACCAGCGGCAACACGTGGGCGGCCTCGGCGCGCGACGGATGCGCGCAGCCGGAGCTGTGAGGAGCGTGTAACGACCGAAGGCCCTCGTTCGTTCTTGTTCAGGATGAGGACCGAGGGCCTTCGCTTCGCCGTCGCCGCGCTCGTCGCGTGTGCGTTCATGGTGGCCGCGATCGCGATCGGCGCGCCGGCGCAGTCCGGGGCGGCGGAGGACGCGGCACCGCCACGCGTGTACGTGGTCGTGGTCGACGGCATGGTCCCGTCCGAGGTCGACGACAAGACGCCGACGCTGAGCGCGCTGAAGGCACGCGGCACGTGGTACGAGCAGGCGCGGGCGGTGTATCCCGCCGAGACGCTCCCGAACCACGCCGCGATGGCCACCGGCATGCTGCCGAGCAACAACGGCATCATCGCGAACCAGTGGTGGTCGGCGCCGACGGGCTACTCCAAGCAGTACATGGAGCACCCGGGCCTGCTCGACGCGGACACGATCGTCACGCGGCTGGAGCGGGCGTGCAACGCGACGGGCGGCGACATCGCCACGGCGACCGTCATGTCGAAGAGCTACCTCGTCGGCATCTTCCGCGGCGAGCCGCCGGGGCCGGCGCCGATCCCGAGCGACCCGCCGCCGAACGAGCCTCAGGCGGACGATCCCAACCCGCAGCGCGAGGCCGACTTCCACTGGCGGCCGGGGCCATACATCCCGGTGAGCAACCACGTCCCCGACGTGCAGACGATGACCGCCTTCCGCGACTGGATCGCGGCACAGCCCGCCGACCTGCCGCAGTTCGCGTTCGTCAACCTCGGCGACGTGGACCGCGCCGGGCACGCCGACCAGGCGGCCGGGATGAGCTTCGGCGCGACGCGGCCGTTCCGCCAGGGCGCGATCGAGGACACCGACGCGCAGCTCAAGCTCCTGGTCGACGGGCTCGAGACCTCGGAGGCGTGGGATCGGACGGCGCTGATCGTGCTGTCCGACCACGGGATGGACTACGGGCCCCAGAACAACGAGGTCGCGGTCGCGCAGACGCTGGCGAGCAACGGCTACACGACCGCGGACGGCGTCGTCTCGGACGCGAACGTCGTGGGCGGCGGGGGCAGCGGCCTCGTCTGGGTGGCCGACCCGAAGAACATCGAGCCGATGGCGGAGATCCTGGCCGACCATCCGGGCGTCGAGTTCGTCTCGACCCGCACCGGCGGCCTGGACCCGCAGGAGGTCCCGCGGCAGACGACCCACGCGCAGATCGGGTTCGACCATCCGCGGGCACCCGACATCGAGGTCTTCACGAGGCCCGGCTGGCACGTGAGCGACGGCGGCAACCCGCTGCCCGGCAACCACGCCCACTACGCCACGCAGCACAGCGTGCTGCTCGTCACCGGAGGGCATCCGGCCGTCCGCGACGTCGCGCAGAGCATCGGCGGCGAGACCGTCTACGACCCCGGCCAGAAGCTGTTCGCGCCGCCCGCCGCCGGGCCCGGGTCGCTGTCGATCGCCCCGACGGTCGCCGCGCTGCTCGGCATCGGCGAGCCGGCCGGCGGCTACGACGGCACGCCGCTGACCGAGGCCCGCGACCCGGCCGAGC
>DASZDF010000355.1:0-1637 GCA_035942275.1 Solirubrobacteraceae bacterium
TCCGAGGACACCGGCGGAGCGACGCCGCCGGCGAACTGAGCCGGCCGGGTCGCTCCGCGCCGCTTCGCGGCCGCGCCGCCGGGTAGGCCCGGGCGCATGTCACGCCCTCCCGTCGCGCCTCCCAAGCTGCACGCCGCCGCCGAGCGCCTCGGGCGCGTCGAGGCGATCGACGCTCCCGCGAAGAAGGCCGGCAAGGCGGTGCGGGACGCCATCCCGCACGGCCCGGTCAAGGACGCCGTCAGCGGCACGTGGCTCGGCCACGCCCTGCACCCGCTGCTCACCGACGCCGTCATCGGGCCGTGGACGAGCGCGCTGATCCTCGACGCGGTCGGCGGCGCACACTCCGAGAAGGCGGCGGACCTGCTGATCGGCGTCGGCATCGCCGCGTCGCTGCCGACGGCGCTCAGCGGCGCGAACGACTGGGCCGACACCGAGGTCGCCGACGGCGCGATCCGCCGCGTCGGCGCCGTCCACGGCGTCCTCAACACGACGGCGCTCGGGCTCTTCACCGCCTCGCTCGCCGCGCGCCGCGGCGGCCGGCGCGGCCGCGGGAAGCTGCTGGCGGCGGCGGGCGGCGCCGCTCTCGCCGTGAGCGGCCACCTCGGCGGGCACCTCGCCTACTCGCAGGGCGTCGGCGTCGAGCAGACCGCGTTCGACGCGGGCCCCGAGGACTGGACGCCGACGATCCCCACCGCCGAGCTCGCCGAGGGCGACAGCACCTGCGTCTCCGCGGACGGGACCCCGGTGCTCCTCGTCCGCCAGGGCGGCACGATCCACGCCATCCACAACCGCTGCACGCACCGCGGCGGCCCCCTCGACGAGGGCGAGATCGCCGACGGCTGCGTGACCTGCCCGTGGCACGGCAGCCGCTTCCGCCTCAGCGACGGCGCGGTGGAGCAGGGGCCGGCGACCGGCCCGCAGCCGCCGTTCGACGTCCGCGAGCGCGACGGCCGGCTCGAGGTGCGCCGGCGGGCATAGCGGATCCGGCGAGGGAAGCGACGCCGCTCGCGCGCGGCGGCCGTCAGGCGGCCGGCGTCGCGACCTTCGGGAACGGCCGCGAGACGTGGCGGCTCCCGGCGGCGGTGAAGCGCCAGTCGAGGTCGACGCCCTTCGTGATGCCGCCCCGCGGCGCGCTGCGCACGACCTCGATCTCCGCCGCCCGCGGCCCGAACGCGACCGGCCCGTCGCCGAGCAGCGACGTCGCGTTGTGCTCGAGCCCGATCCCCAGCGCCTGCGTCAGCTTCCCCGGCCCGTTGCACAGCTCCCGGTCGGGAACCGGCCCGCGGCGCGCGCGCATCACCTCGATGCCCTCCGTCGGCTCCACCGCCCGGATGAGGACGGCGGCGCCGACGCCGTCGGGCTCGCACACCGCGTTCAGCAGCTCGTGGATCCCGTACGAGCGGTAGACGTAGGCGATCCCCGGCGGGCCCCACAGCACCTCGGTCCGCGGCGTCACACCGACGTAGGCGTGGCAGGCGGGCTCGGTGTAGTGGTAGGCCTCGGTCTCGACGACGATGCCCGCGCAGTCGCCGTGGCGCACCGTGCAGCCGACGAGGTCGCGCGCGACATCGAGCACGGGGCGGTCGTAGAAGGCGCGGTTCATCGTGCGGCGAGCGCGGCGCGGGCCAGCTCGAGCT
>DASZDF010000356.1:0-4253 GCA_035942275.1 Solirubrobacteraceae bacterium
CTCCTCGGCTGGGCCGGCGGCGACGGGTTCCCGATGGTCGTGCCGGTGACCGTCGGCGCGACGTCGCCGCGTGGGATCGCGCTCGACGCGGCGCCCGGGCTCGTGCCGCCCGGCGGCCGCCGCGCGGGCTTCACGGCGCACGCCTTCAGCCGCTTCACCTACGGGCAGGAGCAGCGCAAGCACACCGGCTGGCTGGAGGACGGCGTCTACGCGCCGCACACCGAGACCGGCTACCGGCTGCCGGAGTCGCGCCTGCTGTTCCATCTCGCCGGAGGGATCGTCACCCGCCGCGGCATCCGTACGGCTCCTGATCGCTACGTGCGGGAGTAGCCTCGACGGCGATGGCCCGCCTCGCCGCAGCGACCGCGGTGATCCTCGCCACGCTCGCGGCGCCGGCCGCCGGCTCCTCGACGGTGCGGATGCAGGAGACGACGCCCATCATCCGCGGCGACGACGGGCCGAACCGCATCGTCGTGACGCCGGTCGACGGCGGGGGCCGGTACGCGATCGACGACCCCGCCGGCATCGCCGCGGGGGCCGGGTGCGTCCAGGAGACCCCGACGCGGGCGTCGTGTCCGCGCATCGAGAACCCCACGATCTGCCAGTCGGACGCCTGCACGCATGCGGTCGAAGCCGTTGCCGTCGAGGCGCTCGGCGGGAACGACGACATCCGCGTCGGCTACGGCCCGGCGGCCGACGGGTGGCCGCAGACGCACGCGTTCGTGAACGCCGGGGCCGGCGACGACTTCGTCGGCGGGACACCGGTCGTCGACTACGAGCTTCACGGCGGGCCGGGCGACGACGTCGTCGACGGGGCCGGGTTCAACGACCGGCTCGACGGCGGCGGCGGGCGCGACGTCCTCTTCGGCGGACCCGGCTCCGACGTGCTCGCCGACGGCGACGACTCCGCGCGGCCGGACGCCGACGTCCTCGACGGCGGCGCTTGCACCGAGCCGCGCTGCGTCGCCGCAGGACCGGCCGAGCCCGGGGATCTCGACGACACGCTGTCCTACGAGAAGCGGCGGGCGGCGGTCTCCGTCGACCTGCGCTCCGGCGAGGCGGCCCAGGGCGGGCGGGGCGAGCGCGACGTCGCGCGCAACGTCGAGAACGCGTGGGGCGGGAGCGGCGACGACCACCTCGTCGGCGGCGCCGGGTACAACCGCCTGATCGGCGGCGACGGGGACGACCGGTTGGAGACCGCGGACGACGCGGCCGACTTCCTCAACTGCGACGACGGCGTCGACACGGCGATCGTCGACGGCGCGGACGACCCCTTCGACTGCGAGGCCCTCTGCGCGCGGGCCCGTGGCTGCGAGCGGCCGCGGATCGTCGTGCGCGGCGTGCCGGACGGGCGCTGCGTCCGCGACGCGTTCACGGCGAGGGTGCGCGTGCGCGGCATGCCCGGCTTCCGCCGCCTGGTCGCGCGCGTCGACATGGGGCGGGCCCTGGCGGACACCCGCCGGCGGGCGGCACGCTTCGTCGTCGCGATGCGCGGGAGGCGCGGCCGCCACGCCCTGGAGATCGTCGTGGTCGGCCGGTCGCAGGGGCGTCGCGTCCTCGTGACGCGGAGGATCGTGCTCGACACCTGCCGGCCGACTTCGTAGGCGGCGCGCCACGGGTTAGGGTGCCCGCCGTGGCGGCGGACGGACGGGCTGTGCTGGTGACGGGCGCCTCGCGCGGGATCGGCGCGGCGGCGGCGCGGGCGTTCGCGCGGCGCGGCGACCGCGTGGCGATCCATTACGGCACGAACCGCGCGAAGGCCGACGAGGTCGCGGCCTCGCTGCCCGGCGACGGCCACGCGGTCGTCGGCGCCGACCTCGGCGACGCCGACGCGGTCCGCGCGATGGTCGACGCGGCGGCCGAGGCGCTCGGCGGGCTCGAGGTCCTCGTCAACAACGCCGGGATCTACGAGGCGCACCCGATCGCGACGTCCTCCTACGACGACTGGCGGCGGTCGTGGCGGCGGACGCTGGACGTCAACCGCGTCGGCGCGGCGAACGCGACGTGGTGCGCGGTGCGGCACATGCGCGCCGGCGGGCGCGGGCGGGTCGTGAACGTCGGCTCGCGCGGCGCGATCCGCGGCGAGCCCGAGCACACCGCCTACGGCGCGGCGAAGGCCGGTCTGACGTCGCTCGGCCAGTCGCTCGCCCGCGAGCTCGGCCCGCACGGGATCGCGGTGATGACGGTCGCGCCCGGCTTCGTCGAGACCGACATGGCAGCGGACTACCTCGAGGGCCCGGGCGGCGACGCGATCCGCGCGCAGAGCCCGCTCGGCCGCGTCGCGACCGCCGACGAGATCGCCGCGGCGATCGTCTTCCTCGCCTCCCCCGAGGCGCAGATGGCGAGCGGCTCCGTCCTCGACGTCAACGGGGCGTCGTACCTGCGGATGTGATCAGCCGGCGAGCTCCGCGATCAGCACGATCGTGCCGAAGATCCCGGCCGCGACCGCGATCGCTCCCACGAGCCGCACGGGCGGGCCGCCGTGGATCCCGGTCGCGTGGACGGCCGCGTGGCCCTTGCCGCGCGCGATCAGCCAGCGGTTGAAGGGGTACGCGAACATCCCCGCGACGACGAGGGCGACGGAGAGCGAGCCCCAGAACAGCACGCTGCCCGGCCCGGCCTCCATCGCGCCGGGGACGATGAGCATGATCGCGTTGTCGACGATCTCCATGACCGCGATGCTCACGGTGTCCGAGGCCAGCGCGATCGGGATCACGGCAGCGAGCGCGAGGCCGGAGCGCAGGAGCGGCAGGCTCGTCAGCAGGTAGCCGAAGAAGAACGCGAGCGTGACGGCGAGGGCGATCGTGCCGAGTTCCGAGAACCCGGCCGCGGTCCCGATGACCATGCCGAGGACCTCGCCGATCGCGCAGCCGGTGAGGCAGTGCAGCGTCGCGCTGAGCGCGACCGCGTCGAGCGCGCGGCCCGACGCGGGCATCGCGTGGTGGTCGTGGTGCTCGTGGCCGCTCACAGCCTCCCCACCCCCGGGACGAAGCGCCCGGTCCGTCGCGCGTAGTCGGCGTAGACGTCGCCGTGGGTGCGCAGCAGGTAGGGCTCCTCGACGACGCGCACCTGCACCTCGAGCGCGACGACGAGCCCCACCAGCCCCGCGATCGCCACCCAGCTCGGCACGACGAGCACGAGGCCGAGGGCGGTCGGGAGCATCGCGGCGAAGATCGGGTTGCGGACGAGCGCGAACGGCCCGCTCGTGACGAGCTGCGTCCGTTCCTCCGGGTCCACACCGATCCGCCAGCTCGTGCCCATCGCCATCTGCGCGTAGAGCGTGGCGCCGATGCCGGCGACCGCCAACGCCGTCCCGACCGCATGCGCCCCGTGACCGTCGAGCGCCCCGATCGGCTCGACGACGTCGAGGAGGGCGAGGACCGGCGCCGAGAACCCGAGGACGAGCGCGACCGCGAAGCCGACGCCGGCCAGCCACTCCGCCGAGCCCGGCCGGCCGCCGATCCCCTTGAACCCGGTCGAGCCGGTGCGCCGCACCTGCAGGTACGAGCGCAGCCCGAACGCGAGCAGGAGGTAGACGACGTACAGGGCGAGCGCGAGCCAGGGCATGTCAGCCGACGATCTTGGCGTACTCGACCGGGTCGGTGGGACCCTCGGTGGCGATCAGCAGCACGCGGCTCTGCGCGCGCAGCCCGACCGCGTCGCGCAGATCGGCCGCCGCCGGGTCGCCGGTCAGGGCCCACAGCGCAGCGAGGGGCGCGGCGCCGGAGTCGCCGATCGCCAGGCCGGCCGCCGCCAGCTCGCGCATCGCCGCGTGCGCCTCGGCGTCGGCGACGGTGACGACGCCGTGGATCCCGTCGCGCAGCTCGGGCCACGCGGCCTCGGAGACCTCGGCGCAGTCGAGGCCCGCCATCGTCGTGCCGGGGGTCGGGACCTCGGTCGGCGCGCCCGCCCGCAGCGACGCCAGCAGGCATGCCGCGCGCACGGGCTCCGCGCCGACCACCGGGACGCCCCAGCGAGCGCCCGCGCGAGCCGCCGCGGCCGCGAGCGACCCGACGCCGACGGGGACGACGACGAGGTCGAAGTCGGCCTGCTCCGCCGCCTCCGCGAAGAGCGTCGCGTAGCCGTCGATCACCCAGCGCGCGGGGCCGGAGGTGCCGACGTCCGCGATCTCGAGCGTGCCCGGCTGCGCGCCCTCCCGCGCGGCGGCCGCCACCGCCTCCTCGTAGGTGCCGTCGACGACCACGACCTCCGCGCCCTCGCCGGCGATCGCCTCGCGCCGGGCGGCGACCGAC
>DASZDF010000357.1:0-4926 GCA_035942275.1 Solirubrobacteraceae bacterium
CGAAGGTGGCGGCGTCGGCGAGCAGCGCGACGCGCGCGCCGCCGTGCGCGGCGAGCAGCGCGGCGGCGATCGGGCCGAGCGTGAAGCCGAGGTAGCGCGCCGCCTCGAGGCGGCCGTTGGCGCGCGCGATCTCGCCGGCGCCCGCGACGCGGGGCAGCAGCGCGAACTCCGCGGGCTGCGCGATGGCGTTGCCGCAGCCGAGGAGCGCGGCGAGGGCGAGGATCGCCCCGGTCGTGTCCGCGAACGCGAGCGCGACGGCGAGCAGCGTCTGGACGGCCGAGGCGACGACCAGTACCCGCCGCGGGTCGACGCGGTCGACGAGCAGTCCCGCCGGTCCCGCCAGCACGATCGCCGGCGACCACAGCGCGATGAACAGCGCCGCCACCGCGAGGCCGGACGCCGTCTCGCGCTCGAGCAGCAGCGCGAGCGGGATGAGCGCCAGGAAGTCGCCGAGCGCCGAGAGCCCGACCGCGCCGGCGAGGAGGTTGACGGGTCGGCGCATCGCCCGGCAACGGTCGCGGGCGACCGTTCGGGCGGCGTGCGCCGAGCGTCACCAGCGCGTCTCTACGCCTCGCCGCGGCGCATCGCGAGCAGCCGGTCGAACACGCCGCCGGCGTGCAGGCCGTCGTGCTGGTGCTCGTTCGTGACCCACGTCCGCGCGCCGCGGATGAGCTCCGCGGTCGCGAGCGAGAAGCCCGCGTCGACGTAGATGTCGTCGAGGTACACGGCGGCGACGACGGGCACCTCGTTCGCGCGCAGCCGCTCCACGTCGTAGAGCGCCGGCCAGTCGTCCTTCTCCGCGAGGAGGTTCGCCACGCCGGCCAGGGGCCGCAGCCCGGGGTCGTCCTCGAACATCGACGGCACGATCACCTCGCCCGGCAGCGGCGGGCCGCCGAGCTCGTCGAGCATCCGCTGCGCCGACCAGCGCGTCGCCTCGCCCTCGGCGTAGCACGGCTCGTGGAGTACCGCGTAGAGCGGCGTGGTCGCCAGCGACGCCTCGTGGCGCGCCTGCTCGGTGAAGGCGACCGAGCCGGCGCCGTGCTCGATCAGGTAGTGCAGCCGCTCAGGACCCGTCGACATCCCGACGTCCCGCGCGGGCGTCCGCAGCCACCGCTCATCGACCGCGCGCCAGCGCTCGCGGTCCTCGGGATAGCGGTCGAAGTAGACCTCGAGGCGCTTCGCCAGACGCCCGATCGTCGCGCGGTACACGTCGTCGACGGAGCGGCCGACCGGCGGCAGCCCACCGGTGACGAACGCCTCGCGCAGGCCCTCCGGGGCGAACGACAGGTAGGTCGTGGCGCAGAACCCGCCGAAGCTCTGGCCGAGGATGCTCCACGGCTCGCCGGCCAGCCGCTCGCGCAGGAGCTCGGCGTCGCGCACGATGCTGTCAGCCCGGAAATGCGTGAGGTAGTCGGCCTGCGCCTCCGCGTCGCCGCGCGCGGGAAGCGTCTGCGCATCCGCCGGGGTGCTCAGCCCGGTGCCGCGCTGGTCCATCAGCACGACGTGGAACTCGTCGAGCGCCTTCCCGAGCCAGGAGTCCGCCCGCGTCGGCCGCAGGCACGGATGGCCGGGCCCGCCGTTGAGGTAGAGCAGGTACGGGCGCTCCTCGTCGGCCGCCCGCGGCGCGCGGACCTCGCGGGCGAACAGCTCGATCCGCTCCCCGTCCGGCTCGTCGTGGCGCAGGGGCACGCCGATGCGGTGCTCGAGGAGGACGAGCCCGGGAGCGGAGCGGCGGACCATCGGAGCGTCAGCCGCGGCGGTACAGGCGCACGGTGAGCGGCGCGAAGATCGCCGTCAGCACGGTCGCGGAGCCGAACACCACCGCGACCGACCCGCCGTCGAAGTTCCCCGCCATCGCCTCGCGCACCGCGGTCGTCAGGTGGGAGATCGGGTTGACGTCGACGAAGGCCTCGAGGCCGCGGGGCAGCGTCTCCGGCTTGACGAAGATGTTGCTCAGGAAGATCAGCGGGAAGATGCCCATGAAGCCCGCGTTCATGACGGCGTTCGGCGCGCGCAGCACGGCGCCGAGCGTCGTGAAGACCCAGGCCATCCCGAACGAGAAGACCACGACGAGCGCGACGCCGGCGACGACGCCGAGGATCCCGCCCTCGGGGTCGAAGCCCAGGATCGTGCCGACGACCATCACGACGACCGCGGCGACCACGTAGCGCGCGGTGTCGCCGAGCATCGCGCCGACGAGCGGCGCCGGGCGCCAGATGGGCAGCGTCCGGAAGCGGTCGACGACGCCCTTCGTGAGGTCGGTGTTCAGCGTGACGCCGGAGTAGACGGTGGTGAAGAGCACGGACTGGACGAGCATCCCCGGCAGCAGGTACTGGAGGTACTCGCTCGTCGAGCCGGACACGGCGCCGCCGAACAGGTAGGTGAACATGACGAGGAACAACACCGGCGTGAGCGTCACGTCGATGAGCTGCTCGGGGACGTGCTTGATCTTGAGCATCCCCCGCCAGGCGAACGTGAGGCAGGTCGCGAGGGCGCCGGGGCGCGGAGGGCGCTCGCCGGAGGACAGCGCGGCATGGACCGCGTGCTCCTCGACGCGTGCGGCCTCGGACGGGGCGCGGGCGGTCGTGCTCATGCGGCCGCCTCCTCCTCGGTCGGCTCGGCGGGATGCCCGGTCAGGGCGAGGAAGACCTCGTCGAGGCTCGGCTGCCCGAGCGAGAAGTCGGCGAGCGGCAGCCCTGCGCGCGACAGCTCGGCCACGGCGTCGGACGCCCGCACGGCGTCCGCCACCGGCACGGTCAGCGCGCCCGGCTCGGCGTCGACGTGGACTTTGGCGTCGAGCGAGCGGGTCAGCAGCTGCTCGGCCTCGTCGCGGCGGGACGGGTCGAGCAGGCGCACGTGCAGCGTGCCCTGGCCGACCGAGGCCTTGAGCTGCGCGGGCGTGCCCTCGGCGATGACCTTGCCGTGGTCGATCACCGCGATCCGGTCGGCGAGCTGGTCGGCCTCGTCGAGGTACTGCGTGCAGAGCAGCACGGTGGTGCCGCGGGCGACGAGCGCGCGCACGATGTCCCACACCTCGTTGCGCGAGCGCGGGTCGAGGCCGGTGGTCGGCTCGTCGAGGAACATGAGCTGCGGCGTGACGACGATGCTCGCGGCGATGTCGAGGCGCCGGCGCATGCCGCCGGAGTAGTTCTTGACCAGGCGGTCCTGCGCGTCGACGAGATCGAACGCCTCGAGCAGCTCGGTTGCCCGCTCCTTGGCCTGCCGGCTGCGGAAGCCGAGCAACCGGCCGAGCAGGACGAGGTTCTCGCAGCCGGTCAGGTCCTCGTCGACCGACGCGAGCTGGCCGGTGAGCGAGACGAGCCCGCGCACCGCGTCGGCCTCCGCGACGACGTCGTGCCCGAGGACCCGGGCGGAGCCCGCGTCGGGCCGGATGAGCGTCGCGAGCATGCGGATCGTCGTGGTCTTGCCGGCGCCGTTCGGGCCCAGCACGCCGTAGACCGCGCCCGCCGGGACCTCGAGGTCGACGCCGTCGACGGCGCGGGTCTCGCCGAAGGCCTTCACCAGCCCTGTTGTCTCGATTGCGAGAGTCATCGTCCGTGTAGACCGTACGAGGCCGCCGGACTCATCGCTCGACCTACCGTGCGCTGCGGCGACCGACCAGGAAGGCGAGGATCAGCAGGGCGATCACGAGCGGGTCCTTGAGCCGCTCGGCCGCCATCGCGCCGCCGAGGGAGCCCAGGTCGAGGGCGTCGGCGTCATCGCTCTTGGTCGCGCCGCCGCTCGCCGCCGCCTGCTCCACGCGCTCCTTCGGGTCCTCCGTCCCCTCGCGCGGGCCCTCGCCCTCCGGCGTCCCCGGCCGCGCCTCGGGCGCCTCGGCGCCGTTCGTCGAGGCCTTCGCCTCCGCCTTCGCGGCCTCCTCGGCGCCGCCGTCGGAGAGCATCGCGGCGAGGTTGTCGGCGAACGTCCCGACCATCCGGCCCGCGACGTCCTGCATGACGCCGCGGCCCATCGACGCGGCCTTCCCGCTCACCTTGACCTCGGTGACGATCTTGCCCGTCGTGTGCTCCGCGTCGCCGGTCAGCTCCATGACGACGTCGGCGTCGGCGGTCCCCTGCCCGCGCGACTCCTTCGCGCGCGCCTTCATGACCGCGCGGTGGGAGGACTCGTCGGCCTCGACGATCTCGATGTCGGCCTTGTACTGCATGGTCATCGGGCCGAGCTTGACCTTGATGCCGACCTTGTAGGCGTTCTCGGCGGTCTGCTCGAGCACCTTCGCGCCGGGGACGGTCGGGGCGATCTGCTCGACGTCGAGCACCGTGGCCCACACCCGGTCGACGGGCGCGTCGACCTCGAACGCGTTCTCGAACTTCATCTCGTCCTCCCTATCGCCTCGACCACCTGATCCAGCGCAGACGCAGTGTGCCCGCTGAGCAGCTCGTCCACGTGCGGGAGCGCCGCGGCCATGCCGCCCGCGATGGGTTCGAACCCCGGCGCCGCCACGCGCGGGTTGACCCACACGATCCGGTAGGCCAGGCGCCGCAGCCTTTCCATCTCGCGCGCGACGAGCGCCGGGTCGCCGCGCTCCCATCCGTCGGAGAGCACGACGATCACCGCGTCGCGCGCGGCGCCGCGCCGGCCGTAGCGGTCGTTGAACGCCTTGAGCGCCTCGCCGATGCGGGTGCCGCCGGACCAGTCGGGCGCGGCGCGGGCCGCGCGGTCCAGCGCCTCGTGCGGGCGGCCGTCGCGCAGCGCTTTGGTGACGCGGGTGAGGCGCGTCGCTAACACGAACGCCTCGGCGCGTGCGCCGCGGGCGGCGCCCTCGAGGAAGAGCAGGTACGCGCGGGCGTAGGGCTCCATCGAGCCGGAGACGTCGAGCAGCGCGAGGAGCGGCCGCGCCTTCTCGCGCCGCCGCCTGCGCTCGTGGTGGACGGGGTCGCCGCCGGTGCGCTGCGCGCGGCGCAGGGT
>DASZDF010000358.1:0-2507 GCA_035942275.1 Solirubrobacteraceae bacterium
GCCATCGTGTAGATCTGCCCCTCGCCCGCGGGCGTGTCCTCGAACTCCCAGTCGAAGAGGTCGCCGTAGAACGCCTTGGCCGCCTGCGCGTCGCTCGTCGCGAGGTCGGCCCAGGAGAAGGTGCCGGGGGGATAGCTCGTCCGCTCGCTCATGGCGTGCTGTGTAGCACGCGCTAGCGGAGGGTGACGGTGCGGCGGGCGACGCGGCGGTTGCCGGCGGCGTCCGTCGCGGTGACGACGACGCGCGCGGTGACGCGGCTGCGGCCGCGCAGGCGGCGCGCGGTCGTCCTCTGGGCGCGCAGGCGCAGCACGACCCGGCCGCGGACCGCGACGGTCGGCCTCGACCGGGCGATCGTCGTCCAGCGGCCGCGGTTCGGCACGACCTCGAGGGTCACGGTGACGCCCGCCGGCTCGTCGAGCTCGATCGTCACGGGGATGCCGGAGCGCAGGAACGAGCGGACGCGCCCGCGGCGGCGGACGCCGACGCGGAAGCCCGGCGCGACGCGGTCGGTGGGCGGCGGGGGTGGCTCGGGGTTCGTCGCGGGCGGGCGGGGGCCGTCGGGCGGCGGCGCGTCGCCGGGCTGCTGTTGCTGCTGCTGCCGTGTCGTCTCGTCCGGCTTCGCGCCGTCCGGCTTCTCGGTCGTCGACGGCGGCGCGCGGAACGGCCCGCTGACCTCGTAGACGACGCCGCGCGGTCCCTGTCCTCCCTCGGCGAAGCTGCGCTGCGCGCCGAAGTACATCTTCGTCCCGGCCGGGTTGAAGACGACGCCGACGGTCTCGTTCCCCTCGACGGGACTGCCCTCGTCGGGGCCCGCGTGGACGGTGGGATCGAGCTTGAGGAAGCGCGAGATCGTGAAGTCGGGCGTGATCAGGCAGATATCGTGGTCGCGGCCGTCCTCGCAGACGTAGATGTCGCCGGACTGCGAGACGGTGATGTTGTCCACGCCGCTGAGCGGCGCGTCCGGGCCCACGACGGACGCGTCGTAGAGCACCTCGAGCTTCGAGGTCGCGATGTCGAAGAGCCAGACGCGGTTGTCGCCCTTCGTCGTGAAGTAGACGCGCCCCTCGTCGTACCACGTGCCCTCGCCGCCGTCGAAGCGGGTCGCGCCGGCGACCTGGTCGCGGGTGGGATTGGTGGCTCCGCCGCCGGGCTCGGGGACCTCGGCCCACGTGACCGTGCCGTCGGCGGCGACGATCGCGGCCTCGAGCAGGCCGGCCGAGAGGTCGGGGTACTCGTCCGGCGTGAAGCGGTACCAGCACCCTTCCCCCTCGTCCTCGGTCAGGTAGAGGCGCTCGCCGACGGGGTCGACGCAGACGGCCTCGTGCGCGAAGAGGCCGAGTGCCGGTCGTGCTGCCGCGTCGGCGGGTGTCCCGGTCGGGTCGCACTCGTGGACCTGCCCCTCGTCGTGCTCCTCGCACGAGAGCCACGTCCCCCACGGCGTCGGGCCGCCCGCGCAGTTCGCGGTCGTGCCGACGAGGATCCGGTAGGCGCGCTCGACCGTCCCGTCGGCGGCGAACTCGACGGCGGACACGCCGCCGGCGCCGGGGATCGGCATCTCGGAGTTCGCGACGAGGATCCACCCGCCGTCGGGCGCGTCGTCCGTGCCGAGGGTCGGGAACGTCGCCTGGCCGTCGGTGGCGAAGTGCCACGGATACGGGACGCTCGACCCGGCCACGTTCTGGCCGCCGCGGGCGATCTCGCGCGAGGTGAAGCCAGGCGGCAGCGCGATGCCGTTCGCGTCGAAGGGCTGGAGCGCGCCGTAGGGGCCTGCGGGCGTGACCGTGACGGGGCCGGCGGCGAAGGCGCGGCGGAGGAAGGCCGGGCCGACGGCGAGCGCCGCGGCGCCCGCGACGCCGGCCTTCAGGAACGCGCGGCGGTCGAGCTGGAACGAGGTGTGGCCCATGCGCCGCGCGGATGGTGACACCGCGCGCCACGCGACGTGCCAATGACCTGTGAACGAGCGGCGCGGGTCAGACCGTCGCGGGCGCCGCTGTTCGGCGCGCGACCTCGGCCCGCACTAGCGGCGCGACCTCCGTGCCGAACAGCTCGATCGAGCGGAGCACGTCGGCGTGCTTCACCGCGCCGACGCTCATCTGCGCGAGGTAGCGCTGGTGGCCGAAGAGCTCGTGCTCGAAGAGGATCTTCTCGGCGACCTCCTCCGGTGAGCCGGTGGCGAGCGCGCCTCTCGGGGAGCGCAGGGCGGCGTAGGCCTCGTGGGTCATCGGCGGCCAGCCGCGCTCGCGGCCGATGCGGCTCATCATCGCCATGTAGTGGGGCGCGAAGGCGGCGTCGGCCTCCTTCGCGTCCCTGCCGACGAACGCGTGGGTGTTGATGGCGACCGGCAGCGGGTCATGGCCGGCCTCGGCCGCGGCCTCCCGGTAGAGCTCGATGAGCGGCACGAACCGCTCGGGCTGGCCGCCGATGATGGCGACGGTGAGCGGGAGACCGAGCTTGCCGGCGCGGACGACCGACTGCGGCGTGCCGCCGACGGCGACCCAGACGGGCAG
>DASZDF010000359.1:0-1769 GCA_035942275.1 Solirubrobacteraceae bacterium
ACTTCCACAGCGTCACGAACAGCAGCCCCATGCCGGCCAACGCGACGAGGAACGTCAGCATCATCTCGCCGGGCATCCCGCCCGCCGTCGTGCCGAGCGTGCGCGGGTGCAGGAACGACTCGGCCATCCGCACCGCCGCGAAGTTCAGCGGCACGAAGGCGCCCGCGACGATCGCGAAGACGCTCGCGTAGCGGGCCTGGCGCTCGGGGTCCTCGATCGAGAAGCGCAGCGGCTGGTAGGGCGCGTAGAGCAGGAAGACGATCAGGAACGACACGAGCATCGGCTCGTTCCACTCCCACCACACGCCCCACGACCCGCGGGCCCAGATCGACCCCGTGATGAGCACGCCGACGGCGAGGACCAGGCTCAGGTGGATCGCGACGTACGACTTCAGGTCGTAGGAGCGGTCGCGCGTGCGCAGGTGCAGGATCCCGAAGATCCCGCCCGCGACGAAGCCGCACAGCGCGACGATCGCCATCGGCACGTGGACGTAGAACGTCTTCTGGATGATCCCCTGGTCGGCGTCCTCGGGCGCGTAGAACGCGGCAAGCGCGAACGCGCCGATCAGGACGACGGCGGTGGCGATCGAGAGGGGCCGGAGGCCCTTGCCGTAGAGGGACAAGATCAGTCTTCGAGGAGGAAGTCGAAGACCCCGTAGGCGACGAGGCCGATGGTCAGATCATAGATGGCGAGGATCGCCAGCCAGCGTGCGGGAGGTCCGGTTGCGCCCTGTTCGGCGAGGAGTGGCGCGGTGGCCTCGCTCGCGGCCAGCACGACCGGAACCAGCAGCGGCAGGGTGAGGAGCGGGCCGATGAGGTCGCGGGCGCGCGTGCGGATGGCCAGGCCGGCGACGAGCGTGCCGACGACCGCGATCCCGGCGTCGGCGAGGAGCAGGACGGCGATCAGGCCGGGCAGGGGGTCGAGGAGGTCGGGGCCGAGGAGGAGCAGCCCGAAGGCGGGGATCGCGACGATCTCGACGGTCACGAGGAACGCGAAGAGCGCGAGGGCCTTGGCGACGAAGAGCGCGGTGCGGTCGACGGGCGCGAGGAGAAAGCCGTCGAAGCCTCCCTGCTCCTGCTCGGCGACGAACAGCCGGTTCTGGCCGAGCACCGCGGCGAACAGGAGCGTGACCCAGAGCACGCCGGCGGCGAGGTCCCCCTCGAGGCTGCTGCGGTCGAGGCCGAAGTGGAAGAGCACGAACGTCGTCACCGCGAAGAGCGTCATCGCGGGGATCGACTCGAGCGTCCGCAGCTCCGCCGTGAGGTCCTTGCGCAGCAGCGCGCCGACGGTCCGCCGCAACGGCGTCGGCCCGCGCGCAGCGGCCCGCTCCGTCGCGCCGCTCACCGGTACAGCCCTCCGAGCGCGCCCGCTTCGACCTCGTCCGCGCGCGCGAGCACCTCCGCCCGCCCGCCGCGCAGGCCGAGCACCAGGTCGGCCTCCGCGACGCCGCCGCTCGGGTCGTGGCTCGTGACGACGCGCGTCCGGCCGCTCGCCCTCCCGATGAGCGGCTCGACGAGCTCGATGCTCCCGGGGTCGAGGTTCGCGCGCGGCTCGTCGAGGAGCAGCAGCGGCGGGTCGTGCAGCACGGCGCGGCAGACCGCGAACCGCTGCACGAGGCCGCGGCTGAGCGAGTGGACCGGCTCGTCCGCGCGCGGCCCCAGCTCCACCCGCTCGATGACCTCCTCCACGCGGCCCTCCGGCACGCCGTGCAGCCGCGCGTGGAAGCGGAGGTTCTCGCGGCCGGTCAGCTCGCGGTAGAGCAGCGGCTC
>DASZDF010000360.1:0-2754 GCA_035942275.1 Solirubrobacteraceae bacterium
CCCCGGCGCCCGTCGACGAAGGCCCCGCCGGAGGCTGGCCCGCGGTCTCGACCGACCCGCCGCTGCGCCCCGCCTTCGCTCCCGGCGTGAGCGACTACGTCGTGCGCTGCGACCCGGAGACGCCCGTCGCGGTCTCCGTCGACCCGCCGCCGGGCACGCGCGTGGGCGTGGACGGCCGCGCGTCGCGGGAGGGCGCGTTCACCGAGCACGTCGCGCTCGGTTTCGGCGAGGCGACCACGGTGGCCGTGGACTCGCGCGCCGCCACGGGGACGTTCCACGTGCGCTGCCTCTCGCCCGAGATCCCGTCCTGGACCGTCGAGCGCGGCGCGCCGACGGAGGCCGCCTTCTTCATCACGACGCCGCTGGCCTACCCCTCGGGCTTGCCGCCGGTGGTCATCGCCGACCGCAACGGGACGCCGGTGTGGTGGAAGGAGGACGCGAACGCGGTCGACGCCAAGCTCGTGCCTGGCGGCCCGTTGACCTGGACGACCTGGACCGGGGCCCACTACTCCTCCGGCACCTACGTCGACGTCGCGCTCAACGGTCAGCCGGGCGCGACCTGGCGGACCGGGCTCGACGTCGGCGCCGACCACCACGACATCCAGGTGCTGCCCGGCGGCGACCGGCTGCTCCTGGCCTACCGGGAGCGCGAGAACGTCGACCTCTCCGCCTACGGCCACCCGAGCGACGCGACGGTGCTCGACGGCGAGGTCCAGCGGGTGGGGCCCGACGGCACCGTGCGCTGGGCGTGGAACACGCGTGACCACGTCGCGCTCGCCGAGACCGGACGCTGGTGGCCCAAGGCCGGCATCGTCAAGCCGAACGGCGAGACCGTCTACGACATCGTCCACATCAACGCCGTGGAGCCCGACGGCGACGGGTTCCTCGTCTCGCTGCGCCACACGGACGCCGTCTACCGCATCGACCAGGCGTCCGGCGCCGTCGACTGGAAGCTCGGCGGCACCGCCACGCCGCAGCGGCTCACCGTCACGGGCGACGCCCACGCGGTCGAGAAGACGTTCGGCGGCCAGCACGACGTGCGTCGCCTCGCGGACGGGACGGTGACCGTCGCGGACAACCGCACCGACTTCTCCGAACCGCCGCGGGCGGTCCGGTTCGCGATCGACGAGACCGCGGGCGAGGCGGAGCTGCTCGAGGAGATCGCCGATCCCGGCCACGCGCCCAGCTCGCTGTGCTGCGGCGGCGCGCGGCGGCTGCCCGGCGGCGGCTGGGTCGCCGCGTGGGGCGGCGACGACACGTGGGGCGAGTACGGGCCGGACGGCGCGGCGCGCCTGCGCGTGACGTCCCCGGGGTTCTTCACCTACCGGGCGGAGCCGGTGCTGCCGGGCGTGCTGGACGTCGCGGCTCTGCGCGCGGGCATGGACGTGATGCACCCGCGCGGCGGCTGACGCCGCTTGACAGGATTGCGTCGATGACCGCGGGAGGAGCCGAGGACCGCCTGAGGGCCCTGCCGCAGGTCGAGCGGCTGGGGGCGGAGGTCGGCTCGGTCTCCGCCGCGCGGGCGGCGATCGAGCAGCGGCGTGCGGAGCTGCTCGCCGGCGCGACCGACGAGGTCGATCTGGCCGCACGCGCCCGCGAGCGCCTGCGACCCGCGCCTCGGCGGGTGCTCAACGCCACCGGCGTGATCGTGCACACGAACCTCGGCCGCGCCCCGCTCGCCGCCGCGGCCCGGGAGGCGGTCGCGCGGGTCGCCGAGGGCTACAGCGACCTCGAGCTGGACGTCGGCGCGGGGGAGCGGGGGTCGCGCCACGCGCACGTCGAGGGACTGCTGTGCGAGCTGACCGGCGCCGAGGCCGCGATGACGGTCAACAACTGCGCGGCCGCCGTGCTGCTCGCGGTCGCCGCGCTCGGCCGTGAGGTGATCGTGTCGCGCGGGCAGCTCGTCGAGATCGGCGGGGCGTTCCGCGTGCCGGAGGTGGTCGAGCAGGCCGGTGCGCGCCTCGTCGAGGTCGGCACGACGAACCGGACGCGGCTGCGCGACTACGTCGAGGCCTCCGGCGACGTGATCCTGCGCGCGCACCCGTCGAACTTCCGCGTGCTCGGGTTCACCGAGGAGGTGGCGATCGAGGAGCTGTGCTCGCTCGGCCTGCCGGTGATCGACGACGTCGGGTCGGGGGTGCTGGCCGACGGGGTCGAGCTGCTCGCCGAGGAGCCGTCGGTGCGGCGCTCGGTGCGGGCGGGGGCGGCGGTCGTGTGCTTCAGCGGCGACAAGCTGCTGGGCGGGCCGCAGGCGGGCGTGATGGTGGGGACGCGCGACGCGATCGCCGCGTGCCGGCGTCACCCGCTGGCCCGCGCGGTGCGCATCGACAAGCTGTGCCTGGCGGCGCTCAACGCGACGCTCGCGCTGTACCGGGAGCCGGAACGCGCGCTGCGCGAGATCCCGGTGCTGCGGATGCTGCTCGACGACCCGTCCGCGCGCGCCGAGCGGCTCGCTGAGCTGACCGGCGGCGAGGTCGTGCAGGCGACGGCGAAGGTCGGCGGCGGCGCGCTGCCGCTGCTCGAGCTGCCGGGGCCGGTGGTCGCGCTGAAGGGCCCGCCCGAGGCGCTGGCGGCCCGCCTGCGTGCCGCCGACCCGCCCGTCATCGGCCGCATCCAGGACGGCCGGCTCCTGCTCGACCCGCGGACGCTCGCCGACGACGAGGTGGAGCTCGTGGCGTGCGCGCTCCGCTGACGGTCGGCACCGCCGGCCACATCGACCACGGCAAGACCGCGCTCGTGCGGGCGCTGACCGGG
>DASZDF010000361.1:0-9473 GCA_035942275.1 Solirubrobacteraceae bacterium
GGACCTGAACGCGCGCTGGGCGCGCCACTTCGCCTTCATCGAGGAGATCAAGACCGAGAGGGACCTCGCGTCCTACGAGGCGATGGCCAGGCAGGAGGAGGCGATGAACGTCAAGACGCTCATCGCCGTCATGAGCAACCAGGGCCAGGCGCCGAGCGACCCGCAGGCGGAGGCCGACAAGCTGGGCATGATCGCCGCGAAGGTCGCGGGCATCGATGCGATCCAGGTCTGGAACGAGGCCGACGAGTCGCTCTTCTGGAGCGGCGGACCCAACCCGGGCGCGTACGTCGACTTCCTCAAGCGCAGCCACGCCGCGATCAAGGCGGCGAACCCGAACGTGGTCGTCGTGTTCTCGCCGACCGTCGGCAACAACTTCGGCTTCGTCGATGCCGCGTACAAGGCGGGCGCCAAGGGCTACTTCGACGCGATGGCCGTCCACACCGACACCGCCTGCCTCGACCAGCCGCCGTCGTCCTACTACCGCGAGCCCGACGGCCGCGTCGGGCGATTCGCGTTCCTCGGCTACCGGTCGGTCCGCGAGACGATGCTCGCCCACGGCGACGACAAGCCGATCTGGATGACCGAGTTCGGCTGGTCGGCCGCCCAGCACACGTGCGAGTTCGGCGCCGGCGCCGGGCAGAAGCCGGCCGGCGTCAGCGAGGCCGACCAGGCGAAGTACCTGCTCGCGGCCATGAACTGCCTCGAGCGCGACCCCTACGTGACCGTGGCGATGTGGTTCAACAATCGCGACCTGTCGGGCGACGGCAAGATGGAGAACATGTACGGGCTGCGGCGCTTCGACAGCGGCCAGCGCCCGGCGTTCGAGGCCTTCAGGACGTGGACGAGCGGCGGCGGCCGCTCGCAGGAGCCGTGCGGCGACTTCGAGGGCCCGGCCGTCCGCGTGCTCGCCCCGCAGCCCGGCTTCGCGCTCGGCCAGGTCCAGAACCTCTTCATCCGCGCGCAGTCCGACGCCCCCGACCTCAGGCGGATCTGGTTCAGCGTTGAGGGCCCGGGCGCGGGGCCGCTGTTCGCGGACGGACCGATCTCGCTGCCCCGCGCGGGCGACGCCGGCCCGATCGGCGAGCGCGAGTGGGGCGGCGCCCGCGACCTCCAGAACGGCGCCCACCGGCTGACCGTGAGCGCGGAGGACCTGCAGGGGAACATCGGGCCGCCGGTCGTCGTCGAGTTCACGAAGGGGGTCGGCGGGAGCGGCGGCGGCGGCCCGATCGGCCCCGGCGGTGGGCCGGCGGGCCTCAAGGCGCGCTTCCCGAAGGTCAGGCTCGGAGGACGCGGCCGGGTGCGGACGCTGAGCGGCGCCGCGCTGCCGGGGATCACCGGCGGCGTGCTGCGGGTCGAGTGGCAGAACCGGCGCCGCGGCAAGTGGAAGCGGATCCACGCCAAGTCGACGGCCGCGCGCCGGCCGTTCAGGTTCAGGCAGAGGCTGCGCTTCGCCGGCCTGTGGCGCGTGCGGCTCGTCTACCTCGGCAAGGCACCGGTCAAGCGGACGGCCTCCTGCTGGCTCGTGTTCAACACGAAGTCGGCGAAGACGAAGACGAAATGCCCCCGCGGGGCGGTCCGTCCCAGGTAGGCTCAAGCCGCCGGGGGGCGCCGCCGATTCTTTGAACGTGCGTCAACTCATCCTGCTCGTCCTTCTCGTCGCGGTCCTCGCGGCCCCCGCCTCGGCGCCCGCCGCCGAGATCGGCCTGAACGTCAACGGCGCGGTCGCGGGCGGTACGCAGGAGAACTTCGCCGACCTGGCGGCGCTCCAGTCGAAGTGGGCGCGGCACTTCGTCTTCTGGGACGACCTCGACGAGCGCGGCCTGAAGCTCTACGACGCGATGATCGCCGAGGAGCAGCGGCTCGGGATCAAGACGCTGCTCACGGTGGCCAGCGCGCGCGGCCAGCAGCCCTCCAGCCCGCAGGCGTATGCCGACTTCGTCGGCCGGCTCGCGGCGCGCGGCAAGGGGCAGCTCGACGCCATCGAGATCTGGAACGAGGCGGACGAGGGCCTGTTCTGGAACGGCGGGCCGCAGCCGGGCGCCTACGTCGACCTCCTGAAGCGCTCCTACGCCGCCGCCAAGGCGAGCGACCCCGGCGTCACCATCGTCTTCTCGCCGACGGTCGGCAACAACTTCGGCTTCGTCCGCGACGCCTACCAGGCGGGCGCCAAGGGCAACTTCGACGCGATGGCCGTGCACACCGACACGGCGTGCCTCGACCAGCCGCCCAGCGCGTACTACCGCGAGGAGGACGGCCGCCTCGGGCGCTTCACCTTCCTCGCCTACCGCGAGGTCCGGGCGACGATGCTGGCGCAGGGCGACGACAAGCCGATCTGGATGACCGAGTTCGGCTGGTCGGCCGCGCAGCACACCTGCGAGTTCGGCTCCGGCGCCGGCAAGAAGCCCGCCGGCGTCCCCGAGGACGACCAGGCGAAGTACCTGCTCGCCGCCATGAACTGCATGGAGGCCGACTCGTTCCTCCAGGTCGCGATGTGGTTCAACAACCGCGACCTCTCGGGCGACGGGAAGATGGCCAACATGTACGGGCTGCGCCGGTTCAACGGCACGCCCCGGCCCGCCTACGAGGCGTTCAGGACGTGGGCCGCCGGCGGCGGCCGCTCCTCGGAGGCCTGCGGCGACTTCAACGGCCCGTCGGTGCGCATCCTCGAGCCGCAGCCGAACGCCGTGCTGCCGCCGAACTCCCCGCTCTACATCCGCGCGCAGTCCGGCGCGGCCGACCTGAGCC
Organism: Solirubrobacteraceae bacterium; assembly: GCA_035942275.1. Classification (GTDB taxonomy): domain Bacteria; phylum Actinomycetota; class Thermoleophilia; order Solirubrobacterales; family Solirubrobacteraceae; genus CADCVT01. The sequence continues at coordinate 2,746 of DASZDF010000361.1, forward strand.
GGATCCGCTTCCGCGTCCCCAACACCCAGTTCGGCGAGTTCACGTCGCTCGCCCCCGAGCCCAACGGCGCCGGCGAGATCACGTGGGAGGAGGCCGCGCGCCTCCCCACCGGCAGGCACACCCTCGAGGTCGTCGCGTTCGACAACCTCGGCAACCCGGGCGAGCCGCAGACGCTCGAGTTCGAGAAGGTCAGCCCCACGGCGCCGTTCGGCGGCCTGCAGCCCGCGCAGTTCAGGAGCGTCCGGATGCAGGGTCGCGGACTGTCGCGGACGATCCGCGCGCCGCAGCTCGCGGGCATCCTCGGCGGCGCGCTGCGCGTCGAGTGGCTGAAGAAGAAGGGCCGGCGCTGGATCCGCTACCACGCCAAGACCGTCGTGGCCCGCCGGCCGATCTTCTTCCGGCAGCGGCTGCGCGCGCACGGGCTGTGGCGCGTCCGGCTCGTGTACCTGGGCAAGCCGCCGGTCCGCAAGACGTTCACCTGCTGGATCCAGTTCCGGACGACGAGCAAGCGCACGCGGCTGGTCTGCCCCCGCGGCGCCGTAAGACCGGCTTAACGCGAGAAAAGTCCGGCGTGAGCGTTTGAGGCTCAAGTGGTCTCAACACTGGATCGATGACTGAACGGATGCTTCCTCGTTCCCTGACACTCATTGCGCTTCTCGCTGCCCTCGCGCTGCCGGCCTCCGCGCCCGCGGCCGAGATGGGCCTGAACATGAACGGCGGTGCCGCCGCCTCCACCGACGACAACTGGGCCATGCTCGACGACACGAAGCCGGGCTGGGCCCGCCACTTCGTCGTCTGGAGCGGCCAGCGCGCCACCGACGGCGGCTACGACGAGATCGTGGCCCAGGAGGAGCGGCGCGGCATCAAGACGCTCTTCGTCGTGACCGGCCTCGGCGGCACCCGCGCCGACGCCGCCTCGTATGCCGCGTTCGTCGGCAGCCTCGCCCCCCGGTACAAGGGCAGGGTCGAGGCGTACGAGATCTGGAACGAGGCCGACGAGCCGGCGTTCTGGCCCGGCGCGCCGGACCCCGCCGGCTACGTCGCGCTGCTGAAGGCCTCGCACGCCGCGATCAAGAAGGCCGACCCCGCCGCGAAGGTCGTCTTCTCGCCGCTGACCGGCAACAACTACGACTTCGTCGCCGCCGCCTACGAGCACGGCGCGAAGGACCACTTCGACGCGATGGCCGTCCACACGGACACCGCCTGCGCCGTCGCCGGGCCGACCGAGTTCTACCGCGAGAACGACCGGCTGGCCCGGTTCGTCTTCCTCGGCTACCGGACCGTGCGCGAGACGATGCTCGCCCACGGCGACGACAAGCCGATCTGGATGACCGAGTTCGGCTGGTCGGCGACGTCGCGCCGCTGCGACCGCGGCCGCTGGGCAGGCCAGAAGGACGCCGGGGTGCCCGAGCCGAAGCAGGCGCAGTTCCTCCGCGACGCGTACCACTGCATGAAGGAGGACCCGTACCTCGAGGTCGCGATGTGGTTCAACAGCCGCGACCTGCGCGGGGATGGCTCCGAGCTCGACTCCTACGGCCTGCGCCGTGCCGACGGCAGCCGCCGTCCCGCGTACGACGCGTTCAAGGACGTCGTGCAGGGGATCGACACGGTCACCGGGCCGTGCGGCGACTTCGTCGCGCCTACGGTCGACGTGCAGCACCCGCGCCCCGGCTTCATGTTCGGCGACCGCGACCGGCTGTACATGCGCGCGGGATCGCCCGACGCCGACGTCAAGCGCATCACGTTCGCCTACAAGGACGCGCGCGGCGAGCTGCAGAACCTCAGCCACCACGCCGACGAGAAGGGCCTGCCGCTCGACTTCACGCGCGGGCTGCCGAGCTTCCGCTGGTTCGGCGCGCTCAAGCTGCCGTTCGGCGACCACACGATCGTCGTCCTGGCGCGCGACTTCCACGACAACGAGACGCGCATCGAGATCCCGATCAAGAAGGTCAACCCGGCCACGCTCGCCCCGCAGCCGGCCAAGGTCCAGGAGCTCGCGGTCAGCGGGCGCGGCATGCGCCGGACGATCCGGGGCGAGATCGCCTCCGGCCTGCCGTTCGCGATCTCCGGCCGCGTGCGGGTCGAGTGGCAGACGCGCCGCCACGGCCGCTGGACGAAGGTCCACGGCGGGTCGCGCAACGCACACCGGCCGTTCGTCTTCCACCAGACGCTGAAGTACGCCGGCAAGTGGCGCGTGCGGATCGTCTACGACGGCAAGCGTCCCTACCGGCGGACGCGGAGCTGCTGGATCTACTTCAGCACCAGCAGCGCGAAGATCCGGCCGACCTGCTCGGCCGGGCTGAAGGCGAAGCGGCGCGCGGCCCCGAACGCCGCCGCCGCCGGCTAGACACCCAGCGCCGCGGCGGCCACCGCGAGCGCGACCCGCGCGCGCTTTCCGAGGGAATCCGTCAGGACGAACTCGTGCGGGGCATGCGCGCCGCCGCCACGGGGGCCGAGGCCGTCGATCGTCAGCGGGATCGTCCCGGCGAGGTGGCTGGCGTCGCTGGCCCCGCCGCGGGCGCCGGCGTGGAGCGGCTCCCCGAGCAGCTCCGCCGCGCGCGCGAGGGCCGGCGCGACCGCGTCACGCGAGTCCATGCCGGGCCAGCGCCGAAGCAGCTCCGGCTCGAGCCGCGCGCCGCCGACCTGCTCGGGCACCGCCGCGATCACGCGCTCGAACGCGGCCTCGGAGTCCGCGCGCAGGTCCGCGATGACCTCGCCGGCGGCGGGCACCACGTTGAACGCGTCGCCGGAGCGGAAGATCGTCGGGACCGCCGTCAGCGCGTCCTCCCCCTTCGGGTCGTTCGCGGCGGCGATCGCCTGAGCGGCCTGCGTGAGCGCGAGCAGCGCGCTGACGCCCTTGTCGGGCGCCGAGCCGGAGTGCGCCTCGCGGCCGTGCGCCTTGACGCGCAGCGTCCCCGCGGCCTTGCGCCTGACCACGACGGCCTCCTCCCCCACCGGCCCGAGCTGGCCCGCCTCGAAGCAGAGGCACGCGTCGAACCCGGCGAACCGGTCGACGTGTGCGAACGGGACCAGCCGCCACTCCTCGTCGTTGACGAGCAGGAGCGCGACCTCCGCGAACGGCGGGGCGCCGGCGCCCTCGGCCAGCGCGCGCAGGACGCCCAGCGCGACGACGTCGCCGCCCTTCATGTCGACGGTGCCCGAGCCCACCAGCCGATCGCCCTGGTCGATCAGCGGGTGATGGTCTGAGTGCGGGAAGACCGTGTCGAGGTGGCCGACGAGGACGACCCTCCGCTCGCCGTCTCCGCGCACCCGCGCGACGAAGTCGTCGGCGTGGCCGGGCGTCGAGCACGGGACGCGCTCGACCTCCGCCGCGTCGGGCAGCATCGTCGTCACGGCGGCGATCGCCGCCTCGGCGCCCGCGAGGTCGCCCGACGGCGAGGAGACGTTGACGAGGCGCTCGATCTGTTCGGGCGCGTCGCCGGCGATCCGCTCCGCCTCCGCGGCGATCCACGCGTCCACCTACTTGCTCGCCCGGCGCACGGTGTCGGGGTCGCGGTAGATGCTCTCGTACGTCGCCGGCGGGACCTCGTAGCCGAGGCTCTCGAGGTAGCCGCTCGTCTCCAGGCTGACGAGGTCGTGCTCCTTGGGGCGCGCCGCGCGGGGCCCGCCCTGGGGGTCGGGGAAGCCGCCGTCGTCGCCGCCGGTCGAGCACGGGTTGGAGGCGACGCGGCCGGGGTCGGGCAGCTCGGGCGGTTCCATCGTCGGCCGGCGCCACTCCATCGTGCGCCCGATGTTGTTCGCGTGGCGGTGGCGCTTGTTGAGGTGCCCGAGCCCGAACTTGTACGAGATCAGCTTGAGGATCGACTCGAAGCCGAGCGTCGCGTGGCTCACGTTGCCGCGCCGGACGTAGGGGCTGATCGTCAGCGCCGGGATGCGGAAGCCCATCTGCGCCCAGTCCTCGAAGTGGTCGTCGTTGTTCTGGAGGTCGTCGGGCACGCGCGGCGGCGCGACGTGGTCGAAGAACCCGCCCCACTCGTCGTAGACGACGAACAGCGCGCCGCGCTCCCACTGCGGCGACTCCATGAACGCGTGCACGACGTCGGACATGAACGCCTGCCCGAGGCGGATGTCGCCGTGCGGGTGGTCGTCGGCCGACACGCCGTTGCCGCCGCCGCCGTCGCGGAAGGGCGGGTCGACGAACGAGATGTTCGGCAGCGTGCCGCTCGCGGCGCGGGCGTAGTAGTTCTCGACCTTCTCGGTCCAGCCGATGCCGCGCGCGCCGTAGAGCGCGGACACCGGGAGGTCGGAGTTGAAGTACTTGGCGGTGACGCCCTTGCCGATCGCGAGGTCGAAGATCGTCGGCCACTTGTGGCCCTGCTCCTGGAACGGCAGGTAGTTCGTCTTGAAGCCGCCGCCCTGGGCCGACCACATGTAGTGGCGGTTCGGGTACGTCGACGCAAGGATCGAGCAGAAGAACCGGTCGTGGAGCTGGAAGGCCTCGCTCGCCGGCCCCATGAACGGCAGGTCCTCCTTCAGGTAGTAGCCGATCGCGAACTCGTCGCTCCCGTCGCCGGCCTCGTTGCCCGTGACGAAGCGGTCGTTGCGCCCACCGTTGAGCTGCCAGCGCCCGCCGGTCCAGCCGTGGTCGGGGTCCGGGTGGCCGCAGCCCTGGAAGTCGGGCGTCAGGCGGTAGGTCGGGAGGAGCTTGCCCTCCTTGTCCGGGTACTCGAGGCCGGTGTTCTTGCCGTCGGCGTCGGGACGCCAGCCGAAGTAGTGGTCGAACGACCGGTTCTCCATCATCAGGACGACGAAGGTGTCGACCGGCAGGTCGCGCGGGGACGGGAGCCTCGTGCGCTGGCGCTTCGCCGCCTCGGCGACGAGCTGCTGGGTCGGGAGGAGGCCCGCGAGCGACGCGCCGCCGGCCGCCGCGGCGGTGCGGGCGAGGAACTCGCGCCGCCGCAGGCCCTCGCCGGGAGCGGCCGCCTCGAGCCGCTCGAGAGCGGCCGCGTCGGCGAGCTCGCCCGCCCCGGGCTCCGGGAGTCGAGCCGCTTCGGCCCACCGGCCGCGCCGCTCCGCGCCCCCGCCCCGCTTCGCGCCGCCGTCCGTCATGGCTCGATGACCTCCTCACAGTCGAACACGCCGTCCTCCACGGCGTCCACCACCGCGACGTCGTTCCCGGGACCGCAGTTGATGGTGTCCTCCTCGCCGTCGCGGGCCTCGATGCGGTCGTCGCCCGCGCCGCCGTAGCGGTCGCCGGGGCGGCGGTCGGGCGCGTCGCGCGGGTTGGAGCCGATGCCGATCTCGTCCTCGCCCGGCCCGCCGACGAGGACGTCGTTGCCGGCGCCGCCCTCCAGCCCGTCGTCTCCGTCGCCGCCCTCCAGCCGGTCGTCGCCGCGGTCGCCGAGCAGCTCGTCCTCCCCCGCCGCGCCGACGAGCGTGTCGGCGCCGCCGAAGCCGAACAGCAGGTCATCGCCCTCGTCGCCGTCGACGCGGTCGCGGTCGGCGCCGCCGTTGAGGCGGTCGTCCCCGGCGCCGCCGGCGACCACGTCGCGGCCGCCGGTGCCGAAGAGGTGGTCGGCGCCCGCGTCGCCCGCGAGCTTGTCGCGCCCGCGGCCTCCGTTGAGGCGGTCGTTCCCGTCGCTGCCGCTGATCGCGTCGTTCCCGCCGTGGCCGAACACGCGGTCGTTGCCGCCGCGGCCGATGATGACGTCGCTGCCGCGGAACCCGAGGATCCGGTCGGCGCGGTTCGTGCCGGTCAGGTCGTCGGCGCGCTGGGTGCCGCCGATCGACTTCGCCATCGCGGGCACCGCGGCGGCGAGCGAGAGCAGCGCGGCGGCCGCGAGCATCCGGCGGAGCATCGCGGCGGAAGATACGCACGCGTACGCTTCCGCGCGTCAATGGATCGTGAAGAGGAAGCCCTGCTCCAGCCGCTGCTGCGCGCGGGAGCGCGGCGCGCGCTGCGCGACGCGGGCGGCGGCCTGCTGTCGGTGCTCACGGATGGCGCGGAGTCCCCGGGCGCCGCCGGCGCGAGCCGCTTCGAGGGGATCTACGGCCCCGTCTACGACCGCATCATCCAGAGCGACCTCATCCGCCGCCTGGCGCCGCTCGCCTACGGGCCGGCGGGCCCGGTGCCGGACCTCGACGGGTTCGCCCGCAAGGTCGCGACCGGCGTCACGAGCGCGACCGAGGAGGCGGCGCTCCTGCTCGACGTGCCGTGCGGCGGCGGCACGCTCCTCCCCCGCCTGCGCGACCAGGGCTACAGCGGCATCGTCGTCGAGAGCGACCTCGGCGTCGCGATGCTGCGGCGCGCCGCGCAGCTGCGCCACCGGCTCGCCGACGGCGCGACGATCCTCCTGCGCGCCGACGCGCAGGACCTGCCGTTCCGCGACGCCGCGGTCGACGGCGCGGTCAGCCTCAACGGCCTGCACTGCATGCCCGACCCGCGCGCGTTCGCGAACGAGCTCGGGCGCGTCGTGCGGCCCGGCGGGCGGCTCTTCCTCGTCACGCTCGTCAGCGGCGGCACGCGGCGGGCGGACCTGGCGATCCGCGCCGGCCAGCTCAGCGGCGTCGTCCCGACCGCGCCGCCGCCGCGCGCGACGTTGCTGCGCTGGCTGCGCGACGCGGGCTGGCAGGACATCGAGCCGCTCGGCGGCAAGGGTCTCGTCGGGTATGCCGCGACGCGTGCGTAGGACCGCGCTGCTCGCCGGCCTGCTCCTCGCAACGGTCGCCGGCGTCGCGGAGGCGGCGCGCGTGCCGCGGTTCGACCC
>DASZDF010000362.1:0-7096 GCA_035942275.1 Solirubrobacteraceae bacterium
GTGCAGCGAGGCGAGGGTGGCCTCGCCGGCGCTGGGGAGCGTCGAGCTCTTGCAGCTCGGGTCGTCGCCGACGAGCGCGACCGCGCCGCCGTTGGGGTGCGTGCCGGCGAAGTTCGCGTGGCGCAGCGCATCCATCGCGCGGTCGAGGCCGGGGTTCTTGCCGTACCAGACGCCGACCACGCCGTCGTGCTTGGGCGACGGCAGGTTCTGGACGAGCTGCGAGCCGTAGACGGCGGTGGCGGCGAGCTCCTCGTTGAGGCCGGGCGTGAAGGTGATCGCGTGCTCGTCGCCGAGCTTCCGGAGGCGCATGACCTCCTTGTCGAAGCCGCCGAGCGGGGAGCCCTGGTAGCCGGAGACGAAGGTCGCGGTGTTGAGGCCGGCGCGCCCGTCGGCGCGGTGCTGGTCGAGCAGCACCCGCACGAGCGCGTGGATGCCGGAGAGGAAGATCGTCCCCTGCTCGAGGACGTACTTGTCGTCGAGCGTGGTCTCGGGCCGGCTGAGCTTCACGGGGCGCGCGGCGCCGTCGCCCGCGACGGTCGCGCTCGTCGCCGTCCGTGTCGTATCAGCCGTCGTCGCCACGCCACCCTCCTCCTGTTGGTAAGCCCACCTGACCCATTTGGGTCAAGGCACTTTACCAACGAACGCGGGCGTACGGAAGAACTTGCGGTCCGGGAACGGCACCGGCCCGGCGGGGGTCGCCAGGCCGGTGCCGCCGCGGATCAGCCCTCGACGGGCCTCTTGGCGATCGTGGCGCCGGCTGCGTCGACGAACGCCACGCGAGCGCCGGATCCCTGAGCCGGGACGACGATCTCGTAGACGCCATGCGCGACGGCTTCGCGCCGCACGACGCCATCGTTGCGATCGAGGACGACGACGTGGACCGCGCCCGGCGGGGCGATGCCGCGCCGGATACCCGTACCGTCGGACGGCTTCACGATGCCGAACCCGGTGCGAGGATCCTTGCCGAGGTGCTCGTCGGGCGGGTACTCCGTCGCTGCTGCACGCCCGGCGTCGATCGACGCCTGATCGGTGCCGCAGAAGACGACGCGCGACGTGTCGACGCAGGCGCCGCCCCCACGGACGGGAGCCAGCAACCACGACGGTCCGGCGCCCGGCGCCGGCACCGTGCGCGCAGCGTCGGCGTCGACCTCGATCCCGTCGGTCCGGCTTAGCGCCAGCAGCCTGCCCGCGGCGGCCGGGTCGGTGGCGCGGGACGCCTCGGCCGCCTGAGCGGGGGCGCCGCTGCTCGTGGCCGCGACGGACGAGGCCCGGCCTTCGGTCTCACCCGAGGCCGACCCGTACGCCATGAATCCGAGCGCGGCGACCAACACGCACGCACCGGCGACCGTGTGAGGGCGAACAGCCTTCTTGCGATGGTTCATCGTCATTGCGTTTCCTCCGGGCTACCAGACGGCCCGGGCTCGGCCCTGTGGCACCGGGTTCCAGTACGTGCTTCGCGAGTACGCGACTCGGGGGGTGCAGCCGCAGTACCCGTGGTAGGCCAGGTCGCTGCTGCACACGACGGAAGTGTCGGTGGTGGCCGCGCACACCGTTCGGGTGTTCACGGTCCGTGCCGAAGACTCCGTGAGGAACTGCGCCCAGCCGCCTCGCTCCACCGTGTAACACGGGCTGCCGCAGTAGGGCCAGTAGACGTTGTTCGTCGGGCTTCCGTAGTAGTAGTCGACGGTCTCCGCCTGCGCGGCAGGAGCCAGAGCGCACAGACCGCCGACCGCCGCGAGGACCAGCGCCCTCCGGGATCGCTTCACCGCAACCTCCTTGTTTGGTGGGATGCGCCCGAGAATACAATCGCAAACCGATAAGGTCAACGAAAGTTGCGGTGCGGTCGCCGGTGGCGACGGCGCGGTGTCACACCGCTTCGCGGCGCAGCGTGTCCTCGAGGCGGCCGAGGTGCTCCTCCATGACCTCGTCGATCCCGTCGCCGGAGCGCACGGCGGCGAGCGTCCGCTCGTGGATGTCGATGATCCACTCGGGCACCGTCGGGACGTGCATCGCCATGTCGCGGAGGATCTCGAGCTGGCGGAAGACGATGCGCAGGAGGGTCTCGAGCGTCGGGTTGCCGGCGGCGCGCGCGAGCGCGAGGTGGAACTGGACGTCGAGCTGGAGGAAGCGGTCCTCGTCGTCGGGGCGGTAGCCGCGCGCGACGATCCCGCGCATGAGGTCGATGGTGCGCTCGAGCGGTGCGAGGTCCTCCTCGCCGGCGCGCGCGTGCGCGAGCCGCGCGACCTGCGGCTCGATCAGCCGCCGCGCCTCGAGGACGGCGGCGGCCTCGCCGAGGCGCAGCTCGGTCACGCGGCGCACGAGGTCGACCGGCACGACGTCGGTCGCCACGAACATCCCGCCGCCCGGCCCGCGGCGGACCTCGAGCAGCCCGGCGTCCACGAGCACCTTGACCGCCTCGCGCAGCGTCGGGCGGCTGATCTCCATCTGGAGGGCCAGGTCGCGCTCGGCGGGCAGCTTGTCGCCGACCCGCAGCTCGCCCGCGCGGACCTTGTCCGCGATCTGCTCGGCGGCCTCCTCGAAGGTCCGCCGGGTGCGCACGGGCGTGAACATGAGGGGGCGAGTCTAGGTCCGCCGGGGGAAGGTTTGGGGAACCCCCCGATGTCATGGAGGGGCGGGCGGCCGATGCTGCACCCATGCTCACGACCGACCTCACCGCCCACGATGTCGACCAGCTCCGCTCGCAGGTGGCCGGTGGCGTCGTCGCCCCGGGCGACGCCGACTACGAGACCGCCCGCCTCGCCTGGAACCTCACCGCCCGGCAGCGCCCCGCGGTCGTCGTCATCCCGGACCGGCCCGACGACGTCCTCGTCGCCGTCCGCTTCGCCCGCGAGCACGGCCTCCGCGTCGCGGCGCAGGGCACCGGCCACAACGCCATGCCGCTCGGCGAGATGCCGGACACCGTCCTGATCAAGACCCACAAGATGCGCGGCGTCGAGCTCGACGTCGAGAACCGCATCGCGCGCGTCGAGGCCGGCGCGCTGTGGATGGACGTCACCGGCCCCGCCTCCGAGCACGGCCTGGCCGCGCTCGCCGGCTCCTCGCCGGACGTCGGCGTCGTCGGCTACTCGCTCGGCGGCGGGATGGGCTGGCTGGCCCGCAAGCTCGGCCTGGCCGCCAACAGCGTCACCGCCATCGAGATCGTCACCGCCGACGGCCGCCTCGTGCGCGCCGACGAGTTCGAGCACAGCGACCTCTTCTGGGCGCTGCGCGGCGGCGGCGGCAACTTCGGCGTCGTGACCGCGATGGAGTTCCGCCTCTACGAGATCCCGTCGATCGTCGGCGGCGCGATGATCTGGCCCGCCGAGCGCGCCCGCGAGGTCCTCCACGCGTGGAACGAGTGGACGCGCGCCGCCCCCGACGAGGTCACGACCTCGGCGCGGATCATGAACATCCCCGACATGGAGGGCGTCCCGGACATGGTCCGCGGCCGCTCCCTCGTCGTGATCGACGGCGCCGTCATGGGCACGCCGGAGGAGGCCGACGCCATCCTCGCGCCGCTGCGCGCCCTGCGGCCCGAGATCGACATGTTCGGGCCCGTGCCGCCCGTCGCGCTCTCCTACATCCACATGGACCCGGAGGAGCCGGTCCCGGGCGACAGCGAGACCGCGATGCTCGACACGGTGACGCCCGAGGTGGTCGACCTGCTCGTCGACCGGTTCGAGTCGAGCGCGATGCTCCTGCTCGTCGAGCTGCGCCACGTCGGCGGCGAGCTCGCCCGCGCGAAGCACTCGAGCGGCGCGATCGCCAAGCTCGACGCGGGCTTCGTGTTCTTCGCCGCGGGGATGTCCGTGCCGGAGATCGCCGTGCCGGTCCGTGAGCAGCTCCAGGGCGTCAAAGACGCGCTGGAGGCGCACGCCAACGGGCGGAACTACTCCAACTTCACGGAGGAGAGGACCGACACCGCGTCCTTCTTCGGCGCGGCGACGTACAGCCGCCTGCGCGCCGTCAAGAGCGTGTACGACCCGGGCAACCTGTTCCGGGCCAACCACGAGATCCCGCCGGCCGCGTAGGCCGGGGCGGATCGACCTCCCCAAGTCGCGGAGGGCCGCCGTACCGACGGCGGCCCTTCGTGCGTCTTGACACGAGCGTGCGGACCGGCGTACGGTCGGCACATGTCGCTCCGGGCCCGGATGGCCCTTGTCGCGCTGGCCGCGGCGGCGCTCCTCGCGCCGCCGGCGTCGGCACAGACCCCGTTCACCGAGATCGCGACGCCGAGCGGCCCCCTGACGCGCGTGATCGTCGGCAACGAGCTGAGCTGCCAGGTCGCGTACGCCGGCGACGCCGCGCTCGAGCTCTACCCGTCGAACGCGACGCCGGGCGACTGCGGCACGCTCGTCGCCACGGGCGGGACGCTGTTCGCGCCGAACTTCAGCGGGCACAGCAGCTCGGCCGCCAGCGGTATCGGCACAAGCACGGCCTTCACGCCGGTCAGCCAGAGCGCGGTCACCGGATCCGGCAGCGGCTCGGACCCCAGGCGCGTCACGACGGTCGTCGACGCGGGCTCGCTGCGGATCACCGAGGTCGACAGCTACGTGTCCGGTCAGGAGGCGTACCGCACGGACGTCGAGATCCGCAACAACGGCGGGTCCGCCGCGAGCGGCACGATCTACCGCGCGGGCGACTGCTACCTCCAGGAGAACGATCGGGGCTTCGGGTTCGTGGACGCGGGCGCCAGCGCGGCCGGCTGCTCGCTCAACGCGAACAACTCGCCCGCCGCGCGGATCGAGCAGTGGTACCCGCTGACCGCGGGCGCCCGCTACATGGAGGCGTCGTTCGGCGACGTGTGGACGCACATCGGGACGAAGGCGCCGTTCCCGAACACGTGCCGGTGCGACGAGCAGGTCGACAACGGCGCGGGCATCAGCTGGGACTTCAACCTCGCCCCGGGCGCGACCGCCACCTTCTCGCACCTGACCGTCTTCTCGCCGCGGGGCGTCGCGGGGCCGCCGCCGCCGCCCTCCAACAACCCGCCGCCGACGACGCCGCCCGCCGCGCTGCCGCCGGCCTTCGGCCCCGGGGGCGTCGTCCAGGCGCCGTCGAACCGCCGCTGCGTGAGCCGGCGCAACTTCAAGATCCGGCTGCGCAACCCGCCGGGCACCAAGATCGTGGCCGCGATCGTGAAGGTGAACAAGCGGCGCGTGAAGACGGTCCGCAACGTCCGCGTCACCGCGCGCGTCGACCTGCGCGGGCTGCCCCGCGGCCGCTACACGGTCTCGATCTCGATCCTGCTCGACGACGGGCGGACGATCAAGGGCAAGCGGAAGTACCGGACCTGCGGCACGAAGCGCCGCCGCGGCCGGGTTCCGGACGTCTAGGCGAGCGCGGTGACCGACTGGTCCTCGGCGCCGGCCACCGGCCGCAGCGTGCCGCCGCTGCGCTGCTGCTCGCGGATCTCGAGCCGTCGCGACAGCCGCGACAGCGCGAGGTTCACGATGATGAACAGCACCCCGATGAAGATGAACACCTGGAGGAGCGGGGCCTCGACGCCGCCGAAGAAGTTGAAGCCGGTGACGATCCGGCCGTGGCGCATGACCTCGGGGATCGCGATGATCGAGACGAGCGTCGTGTCCTTGTTCAGCGTGATGAGCTGCGAGACGGTGGCCGGGACCATCCGCCGCAAGCCCTGCGGCAGGATCACGAGCCGCATCGACTGCGCGTAGGACATCCCGAGCGACGCCGCCGCCTCCCCCTGACCGCGGTCGAGCGACTGGATGCCCGCGCGCATGATCTCGGCGATGACGGCCGAGTTGTAGAGGACGAGCGCCAGCAGCGCCGCGAACACGCGGCCGCTCTCGAGCGCCTCGGGGAGGAAGCCGGGGGCGTTGTCCTCGTAGGCCTCGCGCCACGAGGTCGGCATCGCGAGCGCGAGGTAGAGGATCAGGAAGATCAGCGGGAGGTTGCGGAAGACGTCGATCCAGATGCCCGCGACGATGCCCACCGGGCGCACGGTCGACAGCCGCAGGAGCGCGAGCGCCAGCCCGACGACGAGGCTGAAGAGGATCGCGATGACCGCGATCTCGAGGTTGATCGCGAAGCCCTCGACGATGAACCGGAAGTTGTTGCCGGTCTTCAGCCACTCCCAGTGGTCGGGGTCGAAGAGGTAGCCCATCAGCGGTGGATGGCGTAGCGGCGCTCGAGCGCGCGGAACGCGAGGGTCGCGGTGCCCGTGAGCAGCAGGTAGCCGACCGCCGCCCAGAAGAACGCCTCGTCGGTCTGGAACGTCCGCGACTGGACGATCCGCGCCTCCTTGAGGAGGTCGGGCAGCGCGAGCAGCGACACGCCGACGATCGCCGAGTTCTTGATCATCGCGATCGTGATCGACGACAGCGGCGGGATCACCGTGCGGAACGCCTGCGGCAGCACGATCCGCCGCAGCGTCTCGTTGTGGCTGAACCCGAGCGACAGCCCGGCGTCGACCTGCCCGCGCCCGACCGCGAAGACGCCGGAGCGCAGCGCCTCCGCGACGTAGGCCGCCGTGTAGAGGCCGAGGCTCGCGATGCCGGCCGTCCAGTTCGTGATGTCGACGCCCGCCCGCCGCAGCCCCGCGAACGAGATGAACAGCAGGACGAGCAGCGGGATGTTGCGGAACGTCTCGACGTAGACGCCGCCGAGCCGCTGCAGCCATGGTGACGGCGCGATCCTCAGCGCCGCCACCGCCGTGCCGACGACGAGGGCGATCGCGAACGAGAACCCGACGAGCCTGACGGTGACCCAGAAGCCGGAGGCGAACTGGTCGAAGTTGTCCGTCAGGACGTCGAAGAGCGCGCTCACGATCGCCCCGCGTCCCTACTTGGAGAGGTCGAGAGCCTCTTGCAGGGTCATCGTCGGCGGCTGCTGCTCCTCCTTCGTGTACTGGCCGACCCACTTGTCGTAGGGCTCCTGCCAGCCGCCGTCCTGCTTCCACTCGGCGATGACCTCGTCGACGACCTTCTTGAGCTCCTTGTCGCCCTCCTTGATCCCGGCGCCGTAGGGCTCCGTCGTCAGCTCGTCGCCCTGGACGAGCTCGAGGGTGTCGTCCTGGATGATCATGCCGGTGAGGATCACGTCGTCGGTCGACACGGCGTCGACGGCCTCG
>DASZDF010000363.1:0-4886 GCA_035942275.1 Solirubrobacteraceae bacterium
GAGGACGAGGGGCCCACCGGCGCCGCGCTGCTGCACGACGCGCTGCTGCGGCTGCGCCGCCGCTTCGGCGCGAGCCCGCCCCTGAACCTCTGGGTGCGGACCGCGCCGCGCGGCGCAGAGCATTTCTGCTGGCGGATCGACATCGTCCCTCGCCTGACGCATCTCGCGGGACTCGAGCTCGGGACCGGCGTTCACCTGAACGTCGTCGCGCCGGAGCAGGCCGCCGAGGAGCTGCGCGACGCCGGCGCTCCCGGCCGTTGATCCTCGTCACCCTCGCGATCGCCGTCTCGGTCGCGGCCGGGCTGCTCGCCGAGCGGCGCTGGGGCGAGCGGGCGCAGGCCGCGAGCCGGACGAGCCTCACCGTCCTGCTCTGGACCGTCCTTCCGTTCGTCACGTTCTTCACGCTCGCGCGGCTCGAGATCACGGCGGGCGTCGGCGCCGGCCTCGCGCTCGGCTACCTCGAGCTCGCGATCGTCGGGGCGATCGCGTGGGTGGTCGCGACCCGCGTCCTCGGCCTGTCGCGGCCGGCGACCGGCGCGCTCCTGGTCGTCGTCGTCCTCGCCAACACGGGCTACCTCGGCGTCCCGCTCAACGGGGCGCTGCTCGGCCGCGACGACCTCGCCCCGGCGATCGCGTTCGACACGGTCGTCTCCGGGCCGATGTTCTACGTCGTCGGGTTCGCGATCGGCGCGGTGTTCGGCGCGGCCGCGGGCGACACGAAGCGCGAGCGCTTCCGCGCGTTCCTCGTGCGCAACCCGCCGCTGCTCGCGGTCGTGGCGGCGCTGCTGGCGCCCGACGCACTCGCCCCGGACGTCCTCGTCGACGTCGCGACCGTCCTCGTCTACGCCGTCCTGCCGCTCGGCTTCTTCGTGCTCGGCGTGAACCTCGCCGCCGAGGCCGAGGAGGGCGCGCTCCCCTTCCCGCCGCCGTTCGGCGCGCCCGTCGGCGTCGCCCTCGCGCTGCGCCTGCTCGCCGCGCCGGCGCTGATGCTCGCGTTCTCCGCGGCGATCGTCCGCCTGCCCGACGCCTACCTCCTCCAGGCCGCCATGCCTTCCGGTATCAACTCGCTCGTGGTCGCCCACGCCTACGGCCTCGACCTGCGAATCACCTCCGCGGTCCTCGCGTGGTCGACGACGATCGTGGTCGCCGTCGGCCTCGTCGCGGGCGCCCTGTGACGGGGAGGCACTGGATCGGGCTGGCGCTCGTCATGCTCGCCGCGGCGGGCACGCTCGTCGTGCCGGGGCTGCAGGAGGACACCGGCCCGCCCGGCCGCCCGACCGGCCCCACCCACGGCTGCGACGACGCGCGCGGCGCGCCGAGCGAGCGCCCGACGCTCTGTCTCCTGAACGCCGAGCGCCGCCGCAACGGCCGCGAGGCGCTGCGGCGCAACCCCGCGCTCGACCGCGCCGCCCGCGCGCACGCCGAGGACATGGCCGCCCGCGACTACTTCGCCCACGAGGCGCCCGACGGCACCGGGCCGCACCGGCGGATCCTGCGCGCCGGCTACCGCGACCCGCGCCTGACCGGAGAGAACCTCGCCTTCGGCGAGCGCGAGGCCGGCGCGCCGTCGGCGATCGTCGACGGGTGGATGCACAGCCCCGGCCACCGCAGGAACATCCTGCGCCCCGGCTTCGCCGAGATCGGGATCGCGGTCGTCGAGGACGGTGACCGCGCGATCTACGTCACGACGTTCGGCCGCCGCTAGGCGACGCAGAGCCGCGCGAGGTCGACCTCGTACAGCGGGTGCAGCGCGCGGCACTCCGGCCGCACGCGCTCGCTGAACAGGAAGCCGAGCCGCCGGTGGCCGTACGGCGCGACGTGGGCCTCGTCGACGATGCGCCGGTCGGCCTCCGCCGCGACGCCCGCGAGCTGGTCGAGCGGCGCCTGCTCGACCCGATCGAGCAGCGCGTCGAGCTGCGGGTCGTCGACGTTGCCGAAGTTCTGGTTGTTCGTCGGCTGGATCGAGTCGCCGTCGACGAGGAAGAAGAAGTTCCGTGGGTGCGGGAAGTCGGCGAACCAGTTGCCCCAGGCGGCATGCGCGCGCGTCCCCCGGTTGCCGACCGTCGTGAAGTACACGCTCGCCTCGATGATGCGCACCCGCGGCCGCAGCCCGATGGCGCTCAGCATCCGCGCGAACGCGAACGTCGTGGCCCGCGACGGGGTCTCGTCGTTGCCGTACACGTTCACCCGCGCGCCCTCCGCGCCCGCGGCGCGGATCATCTCCCGCGCACGCTCGACCTGCGGGGGGCCGTTCGGGTCGCCGTACGGGCACGCGCGCGCCTCGTACCCCGGCAGCCCCGGCGGGAGGAAGGTGCAGGCGGGCGTGAGCAGGTCGCCGAAGAGGCGCCTCAGCGCGGGCTTGTCCACAGCGAAGTTGACCGCCCTGCGCACCTCGACGTCGTCGAACGGCGGCCGCCGGTGGTCGAGGGAGAAGTAGTACGACGAGAGCGTGGTGCGCTCGAGGTAGCGGTCGCCCGTGCGCAGCCGCCGGGGCGGGGGGTCCAGGTGCACGTCGACCGTGCCGTGCCGCGCGCGGTAGCGGACGGTGATCGCGTCGAGCGCCGCCGACGGCAGTCCGGGCACGGCGAAGCCGGGGTTCCTGCGCAGCAGCAGCGAGCGCCGTCCCGAGCGCGCGATGCTGAACGGGCCGACCCCCGGCGGCGGCCGTCGCGACAGGTTCTGGAAGGGCGTCCCGGAGGGGACGAGGGCGGCGAACTGCATCGCGAGGATGTACGGGAACGACCCGTCGGGCTCGGTCAGCCTGATCGTGATCGTGCGAGCGGCGTCGTCGGTCACGATCCCGCTGATGTCGGCCCGCGCCCGCCCGCGCTCGGCGTAGCGCGTCGCGCCGCGGATGCCGAAGAAGAACGGGGAGCCGCCTGCCTCGAGGTTGAGCGTGCGCTTGATCGTGTGCTCGAAGTCCCGCGCCCGCACCTCGCGGCCGTTCGAGTACCGCAGCCCCTCGCGGAGCCGCAGCGTGTACGTCAGGCCGTCGGGCGACACGTCGGGCATCGCCTCCGCCAGGCCCGGCACGAGCCGCGCCCCGGCGTCGCCGTCGACGTGGTCGTAGGTCAGCAGCGGCGTGTGGGTCGACCACAGGATGCTCCAGCCCTCGAGCGTGTACGACAGCGCCGGGTCGATGTAGTCGGGCCGGGACGTCAGGCCGTACGTCCCCGTGGCCGCCTCCGCCGCCGGCGCGGCGGCGAGGAGGGCGAGGGACACGAGGAGGGCGCGCAGCGGCATCATGGGCGGCCGTGCGGGCCGTGGTCCAGAGGGTGACGAGCGCAAACGTGATCGTCAACGGTGAAGAGGTCGCCTCCATCGGAGCCGGCCTCCTCGTGCTCCTCGGCGTGACCCACGACGACGACGAGGCGGTGGCGGACCGGCTCGCCGACAAGGTGCGCGCGCTGCGCGTCTTCGCCGACGGCGAGGGCCGCATGAACGAGCCGCTCGGCGACCGCGAGGTGCTGTGCGTCAGCCAGTTCACGCTGTACGGCGACGCGCGGAAGGGCAACCGCCCGAGCTACGTCGCGGCGGCGAGGCCCGAGCACGCCGAGCCCCTGTACGAGCGCTTCAGCGAGCGGCTCGGGGCGAGGCGGGGCGTCTTCGGCGCGATGATGCAGGTCGGGCTCGTCAACGACGGTCCCGTGACCCTCCTGCTAGAGCTTCCCTGATGCCACCGACCGACCGCTTCGTCTGCCGCTTCGCCGCCGAGCCCCCGCAGGAGGGCCTGCCGTACGGGCGCTGGGCCGAGCGGCTGCACCAGGAGTTCCTGGCCGCCTGCCTCGCCGTCGAGACCGAGGAGGGCGAGGAGCTGGGCGAGCCGGGCGACGTCGCCTGGTACCCGGACCGTACGTGGAACGGCCGCACCTACGTCCCCGCGACGAGCCGCACGAGCACGAACCTCGAGCTGTTCGGCTACGTCTCGTTCGCGCCGGCGGAGGAGGGCGGCGAGCCCGAGGACTTCGCGGCGGTCGCCGACTACACCGACGAGATCGCCGAGGCGCACCCCGAGTGGCGCCTCGACCTCTGCGACGAGGTCCTCGGCGGGTGGCGCGGCGAGCACGGCAACGTCGCCGCGATGACGCTCGTCTGGGGCCGGCCGCTGCTGAGCGGCGGCGCGTCGGTCACCGCCGAGCTCGCCGGCCTGGCGGTCGACCAGGCCAACATCCTCGAGGGCCGCTTCACGCTCGTCGCGCCCGACGACTACCGAGGCGACACGCTCGAGGTCCACCTGTGGGACTCGCGCGGCGGCGAGCTGGCGAAGGAATCGCTGTACGACTGAATGGACGCGGTCACCGCCATCCGGACGCGGCGGACGCACAAGGCGTACGGCCCCGAGCCCGTCGACCGCGAGACCCTCGACGAGCTGTTCGAGCTCGCCCGCTGGGCCCCCAACCACCACCTGACGAACCCGTGGCGCTTCCGCGTCCTCGGCCCGGGCGCGCTCGAGCGGCTGAAGGAGGCGACCGGCGCGGAGTCCGCCGGGAAGCTCGACCGCGCGCCGACGCTCGTGGTCGTGTCGGCGGTCGGCAACGAGGAGGACCGCGACGCCACGGCCGCCGCGGCGTACATCGTCCTGCTCGCCGCGCACGCGCGCGGCCTCGCGAGCTACTGGCGGACGCCGGAGGTGCTGCACACGCCGGAGGGTCGGACGGCCGTCGGCGTGGGCGACGACGAGCAGGTCCTCGGGCTCCTGCACCTGGGCCGGCCGCGGCAGGAGCAGCGGGTCCCGGAACGGGCGCCGACGACCGCCGTCGTGACCTACCTCGATTGATGTTCCGTTAACGGCGGCTTGCCGTTGGCTGGCGCAGTTGTACGCTCCACGCGCTTGCTGGAAAGGGAGGTCGGGGCCGCCAGGGCTTCGAAACTCACGAGGAGGATGC
>DASZDF010000364.1:0-5521 GCA_035942275.1 Solirubrobacteraceae bacterium
GTCGAGGCAGCGGACCGGATCGTCGTCGACCCCGGCGAACGCTTCCACGAGCAGCGGCTCGGGCACCGGCGCCTCGACCGGCCCGATCTGCACGACGTGCGACACGATCTCGACGCCGAGCGCGCCCAGGAACGCCTTCGCGAGCGCCCCGCCGGCCACGCGCGCCGCCGTCTCCCGCGCGGACGCGCGCTCGAGGATGTTGCGCACGTCGGTCGTGCGGTACTTCCACGTCCCGACGAGGTCGGCGTGTCCCGGGCGCGGGAGGTGGACCTCCTCGACCGCGCCGTTGACCGGCCACGGGTTCATCCGCTCCTCCCAGTTGGCGTAGTCGGCGTTCGGCACCGACAGCGCCACCGGGCCGCCGAGCGTCGCGCCGTGGCGGACGCCTCCGGTCACCACCGCGTGGTCCTTCTCGATCTTCATCCGCCCGCCACGGCCGTGGCCGAGCTGGCGGCGCGCCATGTCGCGGTCGATCGCCTCGCGGTCCAGGCGCAGCCCGGCCGGAAGGCCCTCGACGACGCACGTCAGGCCCGGCCCGTGCGACTCCCCTGCGGTTGTGAGCTTCAGGCCCATGAAGGGCCAGCAGCCTACTTCGCGGGGACGATCTTCCCCTGCTCGGACGAGTAGTTGAGGTCCGCGACGAGCGACCCGACCTCGGTGATCAGGCGCCGCAGGATGACCCGGCCGGCGGGCGACTCGCGGTCGCGCATCGCGCGGGCCTCCTCGGGCGTCGCGGCCTCGAGCTCGGTGATCGCGTCGACCGCCAGCTCGTACTCGTCGCTCTGGCCGTCGATCGTCGGGACGTCGAACAGGCCGCTCTGGCCCGGCTTGAGCTCGACCCGCGTGCAGTCCTCGGGCGTCGGGTTGCAGACCGCGTCGCCCATGACCGCCGCCTCGGACGGGTTCAGGAACATCGCGGTGGGGTCTGCGGCATCTCCGATGACCCCGAGGAAGAGGAACGAGGGCGACTCGGTCGACGGCAGCGGCGTCAGGCGCGCGAGGTTGTAGCGGTTGACGAGCTCGCCGGGCGGGCCGAAGCGCAGGTCGGTGCGGAAGCCGCCGAACAGCGTGTCGCCGTCGCCCTCGCCGGGCGCCGCGCTGGGCACGAGGACGCCGAGCGAGCGGGAGTAGGCAATGCCGTCCACGTCGACCTGCTTGGTGTCGATCGCGTGCCGGAGCACCTGGCGACCCTCGGAGGACTCGCGCGAGCGCGCCCCCGCGGCGACGGCCGGGCTGGCCGACTTGACGCGGGAGACCCGGACGAGGTCGAGCTGGTACTGGACGACCGCGCCGTCGGGCGTGGTGACGTCGAAGAACTCGGTCTCGCCGGCCTCGAGCTCGATGCGCTCGCAGTTGTCCGGCGTCGGCTTGCAGGTGCCGTCGCCCGTCGCCTCGGCGTCCGAGGACACGAGGAACAGCGCGGTCTTGCCGTCGGCGAGGACGCCCATGAAGACGAAGAACGGGTCCGCCGCCGAGGGCAGCGGCGAGAGGCGCGCGACGTCGTTGCGCGCGGCCAGGTTGCCGTCCTGGCCGAAGCGCAGGTCGACGCGGTAGCTCTCGCGGGCGTCCGGCTTCGGGACGACCGGGGCGCCGCCGTCGGAGCCGCCGACGGGGATCACGTCGACGTCCTCGAGCGCCGGCAGGCCGCCGGAGACGTCGACGCCGCTGCCGACGCCGGCGTCGGCGCTGGTGCCGCCGGTCCCGCTGCTGGTCTCGGTCTCCTTGACCTTCGGGGCGACCGTGCGCTGGCTGAAGGGGTTGCGGCCGGTCGGGTTCGCGCCGCGCCGGGGGGCGTCGGCGGCCGGCGTCACGACGCTCTTGGCGACCTCGCCACCGGACGCGATCGGCACGTTCGGGACCTCGCCGCTCTCGACGCCCTGCGCGAGCAGCACCGGGACCGCGACGAGCGCGCCGGCGAGCACGAGCGCCACCGGCCACAGTCGCTTGGCGACGAGGTCGGCGAGCAGGTTGCGGACGAACGTCACGGGGTGATCCCTCCGGCGGTGGCGGTGGCGGTTGCGGGCTTGGACGAGGGCGCCGAGGCCGTCTGGCCGGTCGGCGCGGACGACACGGGCGCATCGGCGGTGGCGCCGGCGAAGGCGCCCTCGCCGGGAGGCAGGACGTACGCGGTGGCGGCCACGGAGGCGTTCACGCGCGGGAAGCCGAAGATGCGGCTCTGGATGATCGCGAAGCCGTCGACGGTCACCAGGCGGCCGCGGACGTCGACGTCCTCGCCGCTCGGGATCGTGCTGGTGAAGCGCTCGATCTGCGAGAAGAGGCGCTCGACCTTGAAGAAGTCGCCCTCGAACTTGAACGTGAAGGGCATGGTCGGGAAGCCGGCGGGGCCCACGGCGGAGCCCGGAGGCGCGACGGCGGCGGCCGCCTGCGTCGCCTGCGGCACGGTGCCGGGCGTCGCGGCGGCGCCGTTGCCCGGAGCCGAGGCCGTCGCCGGCGCCGACGTGGCGCCCGCGGTGCGGACCTTCATCGTGCGGAAGTCGACGTTCTGGCCGCTGGCGATGCTCTCGAGCTGGTAGAGCAGCGACGGCGTCTGGTCGCCCACGGGGACGGCCTTGCCGAGGCGGGCCACCGTGGCGTAGTCGTCGGCGAAGCTGCGGCGGGCGACCTCGCCGGCGCGGACGCGGGCGAGCGCGCTGTCGCGGCGGGTCTCCTCCTTCTTCGCCGACTCCTTGAGCTCGGCGGCGCGCTCCCGCCTGGGAGCGAGGGCGAGCATCCAGAAGGCCGCGAGGAGCGCTGCGGCGCCGACGACGATCAGGACGATGCGGTCGCGCTTGGTCACTTCGACGCTCCCTTGGTGTCCGCGGTCGGCGTGGCGGCGGTCGTGCTGCCCGCCACCCCGGTGCTCGGCGTCGCGGTCGACGCCTCGAAGAAGATGACCAGCGAGAAGCGCGGGATGGTGCTGTTGCCCTGGCGGCAGTCCGTGCTGCCGCCCGCGCCGCCACCGCCGCCGCCCGAGCCGGAGCCCTGCTGCTTGGCGATGTCCATCTTCTCGCTCTCGGCGAGCGTGATGCGGGTGACGCCCTGGATGCTGCGCAGGCGGGCGAGGTAGCGCGCGACCTCCTCCTGCGAGGTCGTGCAGCCGGCGATCTCGATGGCGGGCGCCGCGAGCTGGTTGCGCAGCGTCGTGGTCGGGCCGCCGGCGCCGTCCTCGACCTGGACGCCGGGGGCGACCGTGCCGACGAGCTGGGTCAGCCAGACGTCCTCGGGGAGGACGCGCGAGATCTCGCGCAGGACGAACGGCCAGTTGAAGCGGCTGCGCGAGAGGCTCGTGACGGTCTCGACGCGCTTGCCGCGCATCTCGCTGAAGGCGGCGTACGGCTTGAGCTGGCCGGCGCGCACCTCGGCGGCGTCGGCCTCGGCGCGGAAGCGGTTGACGTCGGCCTCGCCCTGGGCGACCGAGCGCCCGGCGAGCGCCCACGCGGCGACGAGGACCACGCCGACGGCGAGGACGCCGAGGACGACGTAGACGGCGTTGCCGGTCGAGCCGGCGCTGCCGCCCGCGCGGCGGAGGTCGGGCGGAAGGAGGTTGACGGCCCTCATGCGGCCTGCGCCTCCTCGACGGCGAGGCCGGCGGCGACCGCGAAGCGGGCGCCGTGGGCGTCGCTCAGGCCGCCGGCGACGAAGCCGGGCGTGACGGGCAGGCCGAGCTCGTCGGCCAGCGCGTCGAGGAAGCCGGGGATGCCGACGACGGCGCCGGTGAGCACGACGCGCTCGACGATCGGGGTGCCGCTCGCGGCGCCCTCGTGGAAGTCGAGCGATGCGCGGGCCTCCTGCGCGATGCGCCGGACGCCCTCGGCGAGGACGGAGCGGGCCATGCCCGCCTCCTCCTCGGTGCCGGGCTCGATCTCGCCGTCGAGGCCGACGGCGACCAGGAGGCGGCGGGCCTCCTCGACGGGGAACTGACGGCGCTCGGCGAGGATGCCGGCCATCCCCTCCAGGCCGCTGCCCGAGACGCGGGTGAAGTGGACGGTGCCCGCCTCGGCGATGGCCAGGTTGCTCAGGCCGCCGATCGACAGGAAGAGCGTGGGCGCGGGGTCGTCGCCGCCGAGGGCGCGGACCATGGCGAAGGCGGAGAGGTCGATGCCCTCGGCGCGCAGGCCGGCGGCGCGGATCGCGGCGGCGACCTGCTCGATCATCTGGCGGCGGGCCGCGACGAGCACGACGCGCTGGCGCGGGCCGTCGTCGGTGTCGACGATGCCGAGCGGGTGGAAGTCGATGACGGCCTCGTCGAGCGGCATCGGCAGCTCGTCCTGGGCGAGGAAGCGGACGGCCGCCTCCATCTCGGAGCGGTCCTCGACCGGCGGGATCTCGAGCGTCCGCACGACGATCCGCTGGTTGGCGACCCCGACCCGCACGCGGCGGTCGAGCTTGTGCTCCTTGAACATCTCCTTGAGCACCGAGGCGAGCGCGTCGATGTCCGCGACCTCCCCGTCCCGGACGACGTTCGGCGGAAGCGCAGCGGTGGCGGCGACGGCCACCGTCAGCGGGGCCCCCGGCTCGACCTGGGCGGCCGCGACGGCCCCAGGCTCGATGTCCAGCCCGACGATCGGGCGCTTGTTCTTCGGGGAACGAGGCACGGTGCCCTGAAGGTCGGATGCTGATCCGTGATCTTGAGCGTCGCGCCCGGCGTCTAGCCGAGCGTCAGGTACCAGTCGACGATCGGCGCGCCGGCGAGGACGGCGACGAGGCCGCCGAGCGCCAGGAACGGGCCGAACGGGACGCCGGTCTTGCGCCCGCGGGTCATGCCCACGCGGGCGATGATCGCGATGCCGACGACGGTCCCGACGACGAGCGCGACGAGGATCGCCAGGCCCGCGTGCCAGCCCAGGAACAGGCCGAGGACGCCGACCAGCTTCGCGTCGCCCATCCCCATCCCGGCGCCGATGAACGCGGGCAGCGCGAACACGCCACCGAAGGCGAGCGCGGCGAGCAGCCGCTCGGGCTCGCCGCCCGGGTCGAGCGCCAGCCCGAGGCCGAGCGCGGCCAGCGCCGCGGGACCGGTGAGCTTGTTCGGGATGATCTGCCGCTCGAGGTCGATCAGCGCCATCGGGACGAGGAAGGTCACGAGCACGAGCCCGAGCACGAGCTGCGTCGTGTCGGCGTGGTGGACGGCGACGACCGCGAGCCACAGCGCGGCGGTCCCGGCCTCCACGAGCGGGTAGCGCGCGGAGATCGGCGTGCGGCAGTCGCGGCAGCGCCCGCGCAGCAAGAGCCACGACAGGACGGGCACGTTGTCGTAGGGGCGCACGGGCACGCCGCAGCCCGGGCAGGCCGAGCGCGGCTTGACGAGCGACGCGCCGCGCGGGAGGCGGTGCGTGACGACGTTCAAAAAGGAGCCGACGACGAGGCCGAAGAGGCCGGCGACGGCGATGACGGGAACGGGCATGGGGACCGTGCTCCGGTCGGGGGTTGGTTCGGGACGGGGCAGAGGCCCTCTACGAGCAGCCGGACTCCGGGTCGGTGGCGGGGGCGGGGTCGCGCTTGCACTCGGCCCAGCTCAGGT
>DASZDF010000365.1:0-2791 GCA_035942275.1 Solirubrobacteraceae bacterium
GGTCGAGGCGCCGGACGGGACGAGCGCCCGGCCGGTGGCGCCGGAGCGCAGGGCGATCTCGACTTCGACCGTCGGATTGCCGCGCGAGTCGAGGACCTGGCGGGCGTGAAGCTTCTCGATGTCACTCATGGGCGGCGCGGAACCTATCCGCTGCGGCGCGCAACGAGAGCTCCGGGTCCACGTGCAGCCGCCGCGCCAGCGCCACGCACGCGAACAGCAGCTCGCCGACTCCCTCGAAGTCCTCGGCGCCGTCGACAAGGGCGTGGAGGTCGGGCTCGGGCTCCTCGATCCCCGCCGACCGCGCGCGGCGGATCAGCTTGCGCGCGTAGAGCGGCCCCGGCAGGTTCTCGGGCACCTCGCCGAAGATGCCCGCCTCGCGCCCGGCCTCGCTCTTCTTGATCTCGTCCCAGTTCTGCAGGACCTGGCCGCCGTCGCCGAGCACTGCCGGCAGAAGCTGATCCGCCGCCATCCCCACGTCTACGGCGAGGCCGAGGCCTCGACGGCCGGCGAGGTCCTCGCCAACTGGGACCAGATCAAGCAGGGCGAGGCCGGGCGCGAGCCGGGGATCTTCGGCGAGGTCCCCGAGAACCTGCCCGCGCTGCTCTACGCCCGCAAGCTCATCCGGCGCGCGCGCTCGGGCGAGGTCGCCGATCCCGCGCCGGACCTGCACGCCGCCGTCGACGCGGCCACCGACTTCGACTCGGTCGGCGACCTGCTGTTCGCGGTCGTCGCCCACGCGCGGCGGCTCCACGTCGACCCTGAGCTCGCCCTGCGCGCTGCAGCAGATAGGTTCCGCGCCGCTCATGAGTGACATCGAACGCATCCACGCCCGCCAGATCCTCGACAGCCGCGGCAACCCGACCGTCGAGGTCGAGATCGCCCTGCGCTCCGGCGCCACCGGCCGCGCCGCGGTCCCGAGCGGGGCGTCCACCGGCGAGTTCGAGGCCACGGAGCTGCGCGACGGCGGCGACGCCTGGCTCGGCAAGGGCGTGACGCGCGCGGTCGCGAACGTCAACGGGGAGCTCGCCGAGGCCGTCCGCGGCGAGGACGTGCTCGACCAGAGCGGCCTCGACCGCAGGCTGATCGAGCTCGACGGCACGCCGAACAAGTCGCGCCGCGGCGCGAACGCGATCCTCGGCGTGTCGCTCGCGGCGGCGCACGCCGCGGCGGCGGAGGAGCGCCAGCCGCTGTGGCGCTACCTCGGCGGCGAGGCGGCGCACGTGCTGCCGGTGCCGATGATGAACGTCCTCAACGGCGGCGCGCACGCCGACAACAAGGTCGACTTCCAGGAGTTCATGGTCGTCCACGCGGGCGCGCCGTCGTTCGGCGAGTGCCTGCGCATGGGCGCCGAGGTCTTCCACTCGCTGAAGCGGACGCTGCACGACCGCGGCCTCGGGACCGCCGTCGGCGACGAGGGCGGCTTCGCCCCCGACCTCGACTCCAACGAGGCGGCGCTCCAGGCGCTCGTCGAGGGCATCGAGGCGGCCGGCCTGCGGCCGGGCGAGGACGTCTTCATCGCGCTCGACCCCGCCACGAGCGAGGTGTACGAGGGCGGCGTCTACGACCTCGAGCACGAGGGCCGCAAGCTGTCGTCCGAGGAGATGGCGGCGTACTGGGCCGAGCTGAGCGGCAAGTACCCGATCGTCTCGATCGAGGACGGGATGGACGAGGAGGACTGGGAAGGCTGGAAGGCGCTCACCGACCGGATCGGCTCGGGCGTGCAGCTCGTCGGCGACGACCTCTTCGTCACGAACACCGAGCGCCTGCGGCGCGGCATCGAGACCGGTGTCGCGAACTCGATCCTCATCAAGGTCAACCCGATCGGGACGCTGACCGAGACGCTCGACGCGATCGCGATGGCGCGCGACGCCGGCTACACCGCCGTCATGTCGCACCGCTCGGGCGAGACCGAGGACGTCACGATCGCCGACCTCGCGGTCGCCACCGGATGCGGCCAGATCAAGACCGGCGCCCCGTCGCGGTCGGACCGCGTGGCGAAGTACAACCAGCTGTTGCGCATCGAGGAGCAGCTCGGCGCCGACGCCGCGTTCCCGGGCCGCTCGGTCTTCTCGCGCTGACGCAACGTCAGTTGCAGGGCAGGAAGGCGGGCGCGCGCGGCGAAAGGCCGTGTCGTGCCCGCCGCCGCTCGCTCGCCACGCCTGCCCGCGCGGCCCCACATCCGCTGGGACCGCGTCGGCCGCATCGCGCTGCTGCTCGTGCTGCTCGGCGTGATCGCGCTGTACATCAACCCGGCGCGGTCGTGGTGGAGCACGAAGCAGGAGTCCACGCAGCGCGGGGCGGAGGTCACCGAGCTCGAGCGTGAGAACAAGCGGCTGCGCGAGCGCCGCGCGCAGCTCAAGGACCCGCGCATGCTCGAGAACGAGGCCCGCCGGCTCGGGATGGTCAAGCCGGGCGAGCGCGCGTTCGTCGTCGAGGGTTTGCCGAGGACGCAGGGCCGGTAGCTTCGGGGGCGATGGCCGCCCCGGACGCCTACCTCACCGCAGTGCACCAGTGGAAGGACGGCGAGCGCCGCCTGCGCGACGCGCCGCCCGAGCGCCGCCGCGTGCTCGAGCGCGTCGTGGAGCGTGTGGTGGCCGAGCTGCGCCGCCGCCTGGGCAGCCGCTTCCGGGCCGAGGAGCTCGTCGAGCTCTACGACGAGGGGACGACGTGGGTCATCGACATCGCGACGCGGATCGCGCCCGACGACCCCGACGCCTGGGACCCGCGCGTCACCGCCGACGCCGCCTTCGCCCGCTACCTGCGCGAGGCGTCGGACTACGCGGGCGGGCAG
>DASZDF010000366.1:0-4633 GCA_035942275.1 Solirubrobacteraceae bacterium
GCGTCGGGCTCGACGCACCTCGCCGCGGCCACCTCCGCGCCCGCCGCGCGCGCCTCGCTCCGCGCCGCCGCGAGCAGCGCGCTCCTCCCCATACCGGGCGCCCCGCGCACCACGACGTGCCTGCGCCCCGGGTCTCCCGGCGCACCGCCCAGCGCGCTCAGCGCTCGCAGAGCGTCGTCGCGTTCGAAGAGCGTGACGTTGCCTTCGCAAATGCGGATGCGGCAGCTTAGGTGCTGGCGCGGCGAGGGGAGGCGCCGCAGCGCCTCCCCTCGCACTTCACGCAACTTCCCGCGGGCGGAGCTACAGCCCCGTGTGCACCTGGACGTTCCCGCCGCCGAGCACGCCGGCGGCCGCGAAGCCGGAGTCGGTCGAGATCTCGATCCGATCGTTCGACCCGGGCTCGCCGTTGTCGGTCAGCTCGACGCGGTAGCGCGTCGTGACGCCGTCGTGCGTCGCGCTGCCGACGAACACCACGCGGTCGCCCGACGCCGACTGGAAGTACCCGTCGACCGTGAGGCACCTGACCTTCGACCGCCCGACCGTGACGACGCAGTTGCCGCTGAGCACGCCGCCGGCGCTCTTCGCGCTCGCCGAGAAGTTGACCTTCTCGCCGCCGGAAACCAGCCACCCGCCGCCGTTCGCCTTGCCGTCGTTCGAGTCGAACGTGCCGTCGCACGCGTCGCCGGTCCCGTCCTGGTCGTCGTCGCGCTGACCAGGGTTGACCGCGAACGGGCAGTTGTCACCGCCGTCGAGCACCGTGTCGTCGTCGTCGTCGGCGTCGCACGCGTCGCCGTCGCCGTCCGCGTCGTTGTCGCCCTGGTCGGTGTTCGCCACGAACCGGCAGTTGTCGGTCGTGTCGCTCACCGTGTCGTTGTCGTCGTCGGGGTCGCAGGCGTCACCGGCCGCGTCCCCGTCGTGATCGCCCTGGTCGGCGCTCGCGACGAGCGCGCAGTTGTCGGCGCCGTCGGCCACCGTGTCGTTGTCGTCGTCGGGGTCGCAGGCGTCGCCGGGCCCGTCGCCGTCGTGATCGCCCTGGTCGCCGTTCGCGACGAGCGCGCAGTTGTCGGCGCAGTCGGCGACCGTGTCGTTGTCGTCGTCGGCGTCGCAGGCGTCGCCCTGCGCGTCGCCGTCGTTGTTCGCCTGGCCGCCGTTCGGCACCAGCACGCAGTTGTCGGTCGTGTCGGCGACGCCGTCGTTGTCGTCGTCGGGATCGCACGCGTCACCGGGCCCGTCGCCGTCGACGTCCTTCTGGTCCGCGTTGGCGACGTCGTCGCAGTTGTCCGTCACGTCGAGCACGCCGTCGCCGTCGGTGTCCGGCTCGGGCTCCGGCTCCGGCTCCGAGCGGCCGCAGATCGGCACCTCGATCACCGCGGTCGGGTTGTTGAAGTCGAACCGCGGGCGGATCTTCACGAACACGGTCTTCGCGGCGGCGTCGACGCCCCAGCCCCACTGGGACATCTCGACGTCCGTGGCACCGGAGCGATCCGTCATGCCCTCCCCGAACCGCTGGTAGTACGGCGCGCGCCAGCTGCCGTCGGCGCGGTCCTCCGCCCAGATGAACACCTCGTGCCGCGGCCACCAGTTCGTCACGTGCACGGTGAAGGGCGCGAGGCGCGAGCCGTCGACCACGAGGCAGTCGCCGTCGATCGTCAGGGTCCCCCGCGGCTCCGGCAGCACCGGGTCGCAGATCGGCACCTCGACCATGTCGAGCACCGCGTGGCCAGTCCGGAAGTCCCCCGAGCGCAGCTTGACGAACAGCGTGTTGCCGGTGCCCGTGTAGAGGTCGCCCTTGTTGGTGGCGTCGTACGTGGCGTTCCCCAGCGCGTCGACGGTCAGCACGGCGTTGCGAAGGTTGCGGCCGTAGCGCGTCTCGGGTGTGGCCTCGGCCATGACGTACACCTCGGAGCTGGCCGGCGCGCCGCTGATCGTGCCGTCGAACATCCCGACGGTGCCGTCGGAGTAGGTCTGCAGGCAGTCCTGGTTGACCGTGAGCTCGGCCGCGGCGTTCGCGGTCGCGGCGGGCACCGCGAAGGCGGCCAGCGCGATGAGCAGCGTGAGAAGACGTCGCATGATCCCCTTCCTCGGCCGCGCTCCGGGACGGCGCGGCGAACCAAGGTGCGACGATCTCCCATCGCCCGGTGCGTTCGCATCCGTAACGGTTACTGATCTTTAGACGGCGGGGTCCTTGCCGAACATCTCGCCGAGCCGCTGGGCGATCGCGAAATCGCCCTCGAGATCCATCCGGCCGGTGAGGAGCGCCGCGCCGGGATCGAGGTCGTTGCCCGCGACGCGTGCGAAGTCGGCGAGCGCCATGCGGATCGTCAGGCGCGGGTCGCCGGCCGTCCCGGCGCGCGCGCTCGCGCGGGAGCCGTCGACGGTGACGACCCAGCGCTTCACGTCGCCGCCCGCCCCGCGCAGCTCGTACTGCAGCTCGCCGGTGAAGCCCGCCGCCTTCTCGGGGACGAACCGCTGCGCCATGCCGCCGAAGAGGAGGCGCAGGCCGAGGTCCGAGCCGGCGGTCCGCTCGAGGGTCTCGTCGCTGCTGCGCGCGACGAAGGAGCCGAAGGCGCCCTCGGCGCGGAGCGTCAGCGTCTGGGCGAGGTCGCCGAGCAGGTTCGCCGGCCGGTCGCGCAGCGCCGGAGCCGCAGCGGACGTGCCCGCGCCCGCTCCGACCTTGCCGGCCGGCGGCCCGGAGTCGGTCGGTCCGATCGTGTAGCCGGCGTCGGCTTCGCGCGGCGGCGGGCGGCGGGCCAGCGCGGCCTCGGCGACGCCGGCCAGCCGCTCCGCCTTCGCGGCGTCGCGGGCGTCGCGCCGCTCGGCGAACTCGGGCATGACCTCGGCGGCGAACAGCTCGATCGCCTCGCAGATGTGCTCGTGGCGGTTGTTGCCGGCCTGGAGCACGAAGATCATCTGGTCGACGCCGGCCGCCTCGTAGCGGCGCACGAGGTCGCGGACCTGGTCGGTCGACCCGATCGCCCCGCGCAGCGAGCCCAGCCCCTGCTGCAGGATCTTCACCCCGAGCGGCGCCTGGTCGGGCGTGATGATCTCGCGGGCGAAGCCGACCTCCCCGCGGCGCTCGAGGAACTCCTCCCAGATCGACGTCCGCCCCGGGTGGTGCTCGCCGAACACGTAGTAGTGCGTCAGCGAGTAGCCGAAGAAGTGCCCGCCGTCGATGCCGCGCTCGATGGCCTGCGCCTCGTCGGCGTGGACCATCATCGGCAGCACGACCGCGACGTTCGGGTTCAGCGCGAACCCCGCCGGGACGCACCGCTCCGAGCCGACGATCGCGTAGTACTCGTCGACCCACTCCTTCGCCTCCTCCGGCTCGACGAACGAGAACGACAGCGCGCCGATCCCGCGCTCGGCAGCGAGCCGGATCGTCTCCCTGCGCGAGCACGCGACCCACAGCGGCGGGTGCGGCTTCTGCAGCGGCTTGGGGACGACGTTGCGCGGCGGCATCGTCACGTAGCGGCCGGCGATCCCCGCGAACGGCTCCTCGACCATCATCCGCGTCACGGCGTCGAGCCCCTCCGCCCACTGCTCGCGCTTCGTCGCCCGCTCCACCCCGAACCCGCCGAGCTCCGCGCCGCTCGCCGTCTCGCCGCTGCCGCACTCGACGCGCCCGTCGGAGACGAGGTCGAGCGTCGCCACCGTCTCCGCGACGCGCGCGGGGTGCTGGTAGGCGGGGAGCGTCGGCAGGATCCCGAAGCCGAGGCGGATGTCCTTCGTCCGCTGCGACGCCGCCGCCAGGAAGACGTCGGAGGCGCGGGAGTGCGAGTACTCCTCAAGGAAGTGGTGCTCGACCTCCCAGACGCTGTCGAACCCGACGCGGTCGGCGAGCTCGATCTGGTCGAGCGCGTCCTTGAAGAGGCGGTGCTCCGCGTCGGCGTCCCACGGACGCGGAAGCTGGTGCTCGTAGAAGATGCCGAAGCGCATCGTGGCGCGACTCTAACCGGCGCGGCGGGAGCCCCCGCGCTCTACCTTCACGCCCGTCGTGCGCCTCCTGCTCGCCGCCCTCGTCGTGCTCGCGCTGCCCGCTTCCGCCTCCGCCGGGGTGGTGAACGCCGAGGACATCCTGCCGCCCGGCCAGAGCGGCCACGTGTCGCTCGAGGGCGTGCCGTCCGGCACCGGCTCGCCGCACCTCACGGACCAGAGCGACATGTTCGTGAACTTCCAGCGCAAGCCGCACACGTTCGACCAGCCGGGGGTGGAGGAGCGCACGCGGGCGGGCGTCACGATCGTGCGCGACAAGTTCGGCGTCCCCGCCATCACGGCGGACTCGCTCGAGTCGATGTGGTGGGGCGCCGGCTACGCGGTCGCGCAGGACCGCCTCTTCCAGCTCGAGCTGTTCCGCCGCGCGACGACGGGGCGGCTCGCCGAGATCCTCGGCGAGAGCTACCTCGACGACGACCTCATCGCGCGGCGCGACTACTACACGGCCGAGGAGCGCGCCCAGATGCTCGCCGCGGTGCCGCCCGGGCTCCGCGAGCGCCTGACCCCGTACAAGGACGGCGTCAACGCGTGGATCGCGCACGTGCGCGAGAACCCGGAGGACCTGCCCGGCGAGTTCACTGCGCTCGGCGTCATGCCGACCGACTGGACGGAGGACGACTCGGTCGCCGTCGGGATCTTC
>DASZDF010000367.1:0-6602 GCA_035942275.1 Solirubrobacteraceae bacterium
ACGCGTCGCTCGACCACGTCGCCGCGGGCTCGCTCGAGTACGCGAAGGCCGACGCCGAGGCCGGGCTCGTCCACGCGACCGACCTCTTCGTCCGCACGGGGCTCGAGCGCATCCGCGCGCACGTCGAGATCCGCACCGGCAAGCCGGGCGCGGGCGCGCACGCGATGGTGGCCGCCGCGCGCGAGATCCAGGACGAGCTGCCGCCGCTCGCGGCGACGATGCTGCTCGAGGGCGGGCTGGGCGTGCTCCTCACCGGCCCGGCCTACGAGGCCGTGGAGATCGGCGAGGCCGCGGCCGAGCTTGCGGGCGGCGTCGAGCTGCTGGAGGGGATCGCGGACATCCTCATCGGGCAGGCGCTGACCGCGGGGGGCGACTGGGCGAAGGCCGAGGAGCTGTTCGCGCGGCGCGCGGAGTTCATGCTCACCGCCGACGTCCCGCCGGGGGTCGCGGAGGTGTTCGCCTCCGGCGCGCACGGCTCGATGTGGATGGAGCGCTTCGAGCGCGCGCAGAAGGTCGTCGACCGCGTCATCGACCAGGCGCGGGCGGCGGGCGCGCTCGCGCAGCTCGCCTACCCGCTCGCCGTCCGCGCGCAGCTCGGCTTCCGCCGCGGGTCGTGGACCGCCGGCTACGCCGACGCCGAGGAGGCCGCGCGCGTCTCGCGCGAGACGGGGCAGGAGAGCGCGCTGTCCTATGCGCTCCAGATGCAGGCGGAGATCGAGGCCGCGCTGGGGCGCTTCGAGGACGCCCGCGACCACGCCTCCGAGTCGATCGACCTCTCGACGCGCACCGAGACGCCGGTCTTCGGGCCGTATGCACGCGCCGCGCTCGGGGCGATCGCGCTCGCGGAGGGACAGACCGACGTGGCGGTCTCCGAGTACGAGACCGCCCGCGAGGAGCTGCTCGCGATCGGGCTCCCGGCGCCGGGGGAGCTGTTCTGGACCGTCGAGCTGGTGGAGGCGCACGCACGCGCGGGGGCGGGGGAGAAGGCGGCGACCGAGCTCGCGCGGCTCGCGGAGCTGATCGGCGACGACCACCCGCCCGTCCAGCGGGCGCAGCTCGCGCGCTGCCGCGCGCTCGTCGCGACCGACCACGACGAGGCGGTCGGCCACTTCGAGTGCGCGCTCGAGATCCACGCCGAGTCGCGGACGCCGTTCGAGCACGCGCGGACGCAGCTCGCGTACGGCGAGCGACTGCGGCGCAAGAAGGTCCGGGCCGCGTCCCGCGACCACCTGCGCGCCGCGCTCGACACGTTCGAGCGGCTGGGCGCGCGCCCGTGGGCCGAGCGCGCCCGCTCGGAGCTGCGCACGGGCGGCGGCGCCCAGACGGCGGCGCAGGCGCTGCCGCTCAGCGAGGTCCTCACGCCGCACGAGCTCCAGGTCGCGATGATCGTGGCGCGCGGCGCGACGAACAAGGAGGTCGCGGCGCAGCTGTTCGTCAGCCCGAAGACCGTCGAGCACCGGCTCGGCAACATCTACAAGAAGCTCGA
Source organism: Solirubrobacteraceae bacterium (assembly GCA_035942275.1). Taxonomy (GTDB): domain Bacteria; phylum Actinomycetota; class Thermoleophilia; order Solirubrobacterales; family Solirubrobacteraceae; genus CADCVT01. Next base: position 1,487 of record DASZDF010000367.1, read on the forward strand.
GGTCCGGTCGCGGACCGAGCTCGCGCGGCTCGTGACGGGCCAGCTCGAGGCCGAGGCGGCGTGAGCATCACCGGTCGCTGCCTGTGCGGCGCGGTGCGCTTCGAGCTGACGGAGCCGCCGACCGACGCCGGCTACTGCCACTGCACGCGCTGCCAGCGCCGCACCGGCGGCGCGTCCTCGGCGCAGGCCCGCATCGACGGGCGGACGTTCCGCCTGCTCGCCGGCGAGGAGCACGTGCAGTGCTGGCACCCGCCCGAGGGCGGCTTCGGGAAGTGCTTCTGCCGCCGGTGCGGGGCGCACCTCTTCAGCCGCAGCCCCGACGACGCCGCGCAGATGTCGATCCGCCTCGCGGCGTTCGACGAGGACCCGGGCGTCCGGCCGCACTGGCGCGCGTTCACGAACTACGCCGCGCCGTGGGAGCCGATCCCCGACGACGGGCTGGAGCGGTTCCCGGAGGCCAAGCCCCGGTAGGCCCGGGTCGCCGCGGTCAGCCGCCGGCGAGCACGACGTCGTAGTCCTCGCCGCGCAGCACCTCGACGACGACGTCGCGATGGTCGCCCTGCAGCTCGATGACGCCGTCCTTCACCGAGCCGCCGACGCCGCAGCGCTTCTTCAGCCGGCCCGCGAGGTCGCGCAGCCCGGCATCGTCGAGCGCCACGTTCGCGATCGTCGTGACCGCCTTGCCGCGCCGCCCCGACGTCTCACGCCGCACCTTCACGCGCCCGCCACCGTCCGGCGTCGCGCCGGACGGCTTCGGGTCGCGCGCCTTGCGCAGGTCGCCGTCGGTCGTCGACCAGACGAGGTTGCGGTCGCGGCGCGCCATGCCCGCCACCGTAGCTCAGCCGCATGGACGGGATGTCGCGCGCGTTGACGCTGCTGCCTCGACCGCCTCGGGACGAACCTCGTCATGCAGGACGAGGCCAACCCCGGCCGCTGGGCCGCCGACGCCGGCAGCGGCGTCTGGCAGCCCGAGGAGTGGCTGACGTCGACGTGGCGGGCGGTCACCGACCCGACCGTCGGCTTCGCCTACAACGTCACGCCGCACATGGTCGGCAACCTCGCCGACCTGCCGTTCGACGGCCAGACGGCGATCACCCAGCGCGGGCTGCGCAGCCGCCGCACATGCACCTACGTCGGCAACGACGACCCCAAGCGCGAGTTCCTCGCGATCGCGCCGTGGGTGACGCCGGACGCGCCGCGCAACGAGCTGCGCGAGACGGCCGCGAAGCTCGCCCCGGGCAGCGGCGACGCGCTCGAGAACGACTACGTCGAGACGGCGATCGCGGCCGACCTCCCGTTCCCGCCGAAACCGAACCGCAGGGGCTGCGCGCGGTAGTACCTTGCGCAGCAGAGTGCTGCTGCTCATCCACGATCCGCAGCCCGGTGACGGCGACGCGGCGCCGGACCCGAAGCCGCGCCGCCCGCTGCCGCACGTCCCGTGGCGCCCGTTCGCCTGGTTCGCCGCCTTCTGCTGGCTGCTCGTCGCCGCCGGCGCCCTCGGCGGGCTGGCGGGCTACGTCACGGTGCTGATCGCGATCGCGCTGGGCTGCTGGCGCCTGGATCGCTGGCTCGCCGGTCAGTACTGGGGCGGCCTGCGCGAGTGGCACGGCTGAGCTTCAGGGTCACCGTGCGTGTCACCGTCGCGGCCGTCCCGCCGGTGGGCGTGAACGTCACGCGGAGCCTGATCCGCAGCCGCCCGTGCCTGCGCAGCTGACGCTTCGCGGCGGCTGACGGGGTGAGCTTGATGCGGAGCCTCCCGGCGCGGACCTGCCGGGTCGCCCGCAGCGCAGGCATGCCCTTCGCGGTGCCCACGACCTTCAGGACGCCCGGCACGACGTTCGCGCCGAGCCTCAGGCGGCCGCCGCGAGTCGACTTCGCGCTCCTGGCGATCGCCCGTGCGAACGGGTCGCCCGACAGCGTCCCGTCGATCGCGGGCTCCGTCGTCGACGGGACCTCCCCGGGCGGCAGCGGCCCGGGTGGGACCGGTGGGGCGGTGCTCTGGTCGGCGTCGCCGGTCGGCGCGTCGGCGACGGTGACGATTCGGGAGGCCGGGGTGCTCGTGGCCGGCGCCGGCGATCCCGCGTCGGTCATGGTGAAGCTCAGGGTCCGCTCGGCGGTCGACGGGTTGTCCGAGCCGTTGAGGTAGGTGACGCTGCGCAGCGCGGCCTGGTACTGCGCCTCGGTCGCGGTGCCGGTGAGCGTCAGGACGCCCGTCGACGTGTCGTAGGTCCCGGTGATCCCGTCCTGGGCGACGAACGCGAGCTCGTCCTCCGACCCGTTGAAGTTCTCGGCGATCACGACCCTGCCGCCGCTGATCGCGTGGTCCTCCGGGTCGTCGAGGGTCAGCCCCGGATCGACGGCGACCGCGCCCGTGCCCTCGATGTAGGCGAGGGCGGCGTCGGTGGTGTCGAGCCGGGGAGCGTCGTTGACGGCCGTGACGCTGACCGTCCGCGTCGCGACGTTGCTCGTCGCGGCCGGGGCGCCCGCGTCGGTCGCCTGGAAGCTCACGGTCCGCTGCGCCGTGGACGGGACATCCGAGCCGTTGGCGTACCTCACGCTCCGCAGGGCGGCCTGGTACTGCGCCTCGGTGGCGGCGCCGGTGAGCGTCAGCACGCCGGTGGACGCGTCGTAGGCGCCGGCGATCTGCGCGGTGTCCGCGAACTCGAGCTGGTCGTGTCCCGCCGAGAAGCCGGCCGTGATCGCGACGCTCGCGCCGGAGATCGTGTCGTTCTCGGCGTCGTCGAGGGTCAGCGCGGGAGCCACGGCGACCGGGGTCGCGCCCTCCGCGTACGCGACGTCGCCGGCCGGGCCCACGATGACCGGCGCCGCGTTCGCCGCGAAGGCCGCGGCGGGTGCGACGAGCGCAGCGGCGAGGGCGACGGCGGCGGCGAGCGGACGCATGCCCTACGTCTATCGGCCGCGGCGCATCGTCCTCTTGAGGAACGGCACGACCGTCTTCAGGAAGTCGTTCGTCTCCGGCGCGGCGGTCAGCGGATCGAGGTGCGACGTCGTCGAGCCGCGGTCGACCAGCGACGACGCGCGGCGCGGCACCCGCGAGCGCTGCATGAAGCGCCGCGCGCCGCGCAGGACGCGCCCCTCGGTGAGGTCGGTCTCGAACGCGTAGAGCGGGACGTTCACGCGCTTCAGGTGCCCCGGCCGCAGCTTCAAGAAGCGGGTGACGGCGTTGCGCCGCAGCTCGCTCGCGCCGTCGACGTCGATCGACAGCCGCTGCGGGAAGTACCACTCGACGCCGTTGACCGGCTGCTCCGCCCAGAAGTCCGCGACGCGCCCGATCGGCGAGACCTCGCCGCTCTCCCAGTCGCGCGGGTCGCCCGCCGCGGCCAGGCCGCCGGCGCGCAGGTGGATGAGGGCCAGCGACCGCGGGCTCGTCGACTGGTCGAACGCGTAGCCGAGCAGCGCGCGGTTCGTGACCTGGAAGGAGGGCTTGAACATCGCCGGCAGGAGGGGGTTGTCGACGAACGGCGAGCGCTCCGTCGGCGCCTTCTGCGCGTACAGGCCGCCGAGGCCGGCGAAGACCCCCTGCGCCCACGGCAGGCCGAGCCCGACGAGGTCGGCGAACGGCTGGTCGCGGAGGGCGGAGACCCGCTCCTCCACGGCCGCCACCTCGTCCGTGTCGTCGAAGGTCCCGAGCGCCCCGCCGTCGATGAGGACGAGCCCGTCGAGGTCCTTGTAGCCGGGCCGCCCCCGGAAGTCCCACGTCGCGTAGATCACCGTCGTCGAGCCGCCGAGCGAGTGCCCGCCGAGGATCACGCGGCGCCCGCCGCGCTTGGCCGCCAGGATGACCTTCCTCAGGTCGCCGAGATGGGTGGGGAGGCCCCAGTCGGCGGCGAACGCGAGCGACTTCGGGTCCGGCGGCTCGAACCGCGGACGGATCGAGTCGTCGGTGATCCAGCCCAGGTAGTAGTCGTAGACCTGCTGGAGCGTCGCCTCGTCGCGCCGCCCCCGCTCGAACGCCGACGTGTCCTCGAGCGCCTGCGAGCGCCGGTCGACCGCCCAAACCTGGAGGCCCGGGACGCGCTCGACGATGTCGCGTCCGACCATCGTGAAGCCGCCCGCGCCGCCGCTGTAGCCCGGCACGAGGACCAGCACGGTCTTCGCACCCGCGGGCCCGATCTTCGTGACGTGGCTCGCGTCGTACCTCGACGGGCCGGCGGCGGGGACGCCGGGGATGCGCGTCGCGGCCTGGGCGGGGGCGGCGACGAGCAGCGTCGTGAGGACGGCGAGGGCGAGGCGGGGCATGCGGCCTACGCTAATGGGAATGGCCGTGCTGATCGCATCGGATCTCGCGAAGGACATGGCGGGCATGCCCCTGCTCCGCGGCGTCTCGTTCAAGCTCGAGCGCCGCGACCGCATGACCATCGCGGGGCGCAACGGCGCGGGGAAGACGACCCTGCTGCGGATGCTGTCGGGCGAGACGTCGGTCGACGGCGGCGAGGTCATCCTCCAGAAGGGCGCGCGGATCGCGCTCCACGACCAGCGCCCGCCGCGCGAGCGCGACCTCTCGCTGCGCGACTACGTCGTGTCGGGGTCGAAGGACCTCATGGCGATGGAGGAGGAGCTGCGGGGCATGGAGGAGCGGATGGCGGGCGGCTCCACCGACCAGTCGCTCTACGACCGCTACGCGCGCGCCCAGACCGACTTCGAGCACCGCGGTGGCTACACGTGGCGCGAGCGCGCCACGCGCGTCCTGCACAACCTCGGCTTCGCGGACGCCGACTTCGACCGCGCGCTGCGGACGTTCTCCGGCGGCCAGCTGACGCGCGCCTCGCTGGCGCGCGCGCTCGCCTCGCAGCCCGACCTCCTGCTCCTCGACGAGCCGACGAACCACCTCGACATCACGTCGCTCGAGTGGCTCGAGGGCGAGCTGCAGCAGCGCGACGCGGCGATCGTCATGGTCGCCCACGACCGCTGGGTCCTCGAGGCGGTCGGCACGTCGGTTCTCGAGATCGAGGCCGGCCGCTCGCGGTTCTTCCCAGGGACCTGGGCGGCGTGGCGCAAGGAGCAGGCGGCGCGCGAGATCGCGCTGGGCAAGGCGATCGAGAAGCAGCAGGCGGAGATCGCGCGGATGGAGCGCTTCATCGAGCGCTTCCGCTAC
>DASZDF010000368.1:0-2832 GCA_035942275.1 Solirubrobacteraceae bacterium
TACCTCGTCAGCCTCTTCCCGCCGCACATCGCGCGCGACCTCGGCATCCCGCTGCGCCTCGCCGGCCGCCCCGTCGCCGCGTACGCGGACGGCCTGCTCGTCGACGCCGACCCGGCCTCGGCGCGCACGCGGGCGTCGTTCGCGGCGATCGGCGCCGAGCGCGACCACCGCGCGTGGCTCGACTTCTACGGCGCCCTCGCCGGGCCGGCAGCCGCGCTCTTCGCAAGCGTGACCGACCCGCTGCCGACGCGCGATGAGGCGCGCGGGCTGCTCGGCGACGCGTGGCCGCTGCTCGCCGAGGCCCCGCTGGGCGCCTCGCTGCGCGAGCGCTTCGACCACCCGCTCGTGCGCGGCGTGATCGGGACCGACGGCCTCATCGGGACGTTCGCGAGCCTCGACGACGAGAGCCTCGCGCAGAACCGCTGCTTCCTCTGGCACATCATCGGCGGCCCGTGGCGGGTGCCGGTCGGCGGGATGGGCGCGGTGACGCGGTCGCTGGCCGAGGCGGCGCGGCGGGCGGGCGCGGAGATCCGCGTCGGCGCCGAGGTCGTGGCGGTCGACGCAGGCGAGGTGACGTGGCGCGAGGACGGCGGGGAGCGGAGCGCCTCCGCGGACTGGGTGCTCGCGAACGTCGCGCCGGCCGAGCTGGCGCGCCTGCGCGGCACCGCGCCGCCCGCGGCGGCGCCGGGCGCGCAGACGAAGGTCAACCTGCTGCTCGACCGCCTCCCGCGGCTGCGCTCGGGCGTCGCGGCCGAGGACGCGTTCGCCGGCACCTTCCGCCTGAACGAGCGCGACGACCAGCTCGAGGCGGCGTACGCGCAGGCCGCGCGGGGCGCCGTGCCCGACGTCCCGCCCGCCGAGCTCTACTGCCACACGCTCACCGATCCGACGATCGCCGAGGGCCGGCACACGCTCACGCTCTTCGGCCTGCACACGCCGCCCGCCGTCTTCGCCGGCGACGCGAAGCAGGTCCTCCTCGACCGCTACCTCGCGGCGCTCGACGAGCAGCTCGCGGAGCCGATCCGCGCCTGCCTGGCCCGCGACGCCGACGGCGAGCCCTGCATCGAGGTCAAGTCGCCGCTCGACCTCGAGCGCGAGCTGCGCCTGCCGGCGGGCAACATCTTCCACGGCGCCCTCGACTGGCCGTGGAGCGACGATCCCGACGACCGCTGGGGCGTCGCGACGGACGACCCGCGGATCGTCCTATGCGGCGCCGGCGCGCGGCGCGGCGGCGGCGTCAGCGGCATCGCCGGCCACAACGCCGCGATGCACGTGCTCGAGCGGCGGGCCGCCGTTCGGCGATCGCAGCCGCGCGGACACGTCGAGGATCCCGCGCATCACGTCGAGTGAGCCGAGGCCGCGCGCAGCGAAGACCTCGAGGCCCAGGTGCCCCTGGCGCACCGCCGTGCGGTGCGCGAGCTCGATCGTCCCGGTCAGCGGCCCGAACACCGGATCGCGGGCGAGGAGCGGCAGCATCCGCCGCAGCGGAGCGGGCAGCCGCATGCCCACGGTGTCGTCGAGCTTCGCCGACTCGCGCGGATCGCCCAGCACGTCGGGGTGCGCCGCCCGCAGGAGGCGGCGGCACTCGCCCTGGAGCCGGGAGTCCGAGCGGAAGTCGGCCATCGCGCGGTCGTAGAGGTGGACGCCGTGCAGCGACCGGTCGAACTGCGCGCGGACGCCCGCCTTCAGGCAGCGCAGGCCGAAGTCGCGGTCGTCCTGTCCGCGGCGGACCGACAGGCTCTGGAAGCCGATGCGCAGCATCGCCTCGCGCGGCATCGAGAGGTTCCCGCCCCACAGGCTGCTGAGCACGAAGTCCGGCTCGGCCGCGTAGCGCGTGCAGTGCACCTCGTACCAGTACCGGTACACCCACGCGATCGCGCGGCGTTCCGGCGCGACGGCGCGCCAGTCGTTCGGCATGTAGCCGAGGACGAGCTTCGGCTCGAGCGCGACGTGGTGGCGGGCGTGCCCCTCGACGAGGCCGGGAGAGGCGATCACGTCGTCGTCGAGCAGCAGCACGACGTCGCCCGACGCCGCCTCGAGGCCCGCCTGGCGCGCCCCGCCCGCGCCCTGGTGGGGCCGGTCGAGCACGACGATCCGCTCGTCGGCCCGCGCGCGCTCGCGCAGCCACTCGACGGAGCCGTCGCGCGAGCCGTCGACCGCCATCACGACCTCCGCCGCCGGCTCGCGGAGGATCGCGTCGAGGAACCGGGGCAGCCCGTGGAGGCGCTCGTACGTCGGCGCGACGACGGAGACGGTGGGCAGCGACTCGCTCATCCGTGCGCGATCACGGGGCCGTGGGAGCCTCTACGATCAGCCGCGCCGCCAGACGCCGGGGAGAAGAGGGAGTGCGGGAAGCGCAAGTGGTCAGCGTCGTGGTGCCGATGTCCGGCGGGGAGGGCGGCGGGCGCGAACTGTACCGACTGCTGTGCCGGGCGTTTGCGGCTGGAACCGCGGTCGCCTGCGCGCGGCCGCCGCGCTGAGGCCGATGCCGCCGGATCAGGTCGGGTTGGGCGAGTACCTCGCCGGGTGGGCCCTCGTGGCCGCCGTCGTCGGGTCGGCGGCGTGGGCCGGCGCGGTCGTCGTGCGGCGTCGGCTGCCGTGGCTCGCCGGAGCGCCGCGGGCGCTCGTGTTCGCGGTCGTCATGGCGTCGGCGCTGCTCCTGATCCACCTCGCGCCGCTGATGCTCGGCGTCCTGTCGCGGGGGACGGTGCTGCTCGCCGCAGCGCTCCTGGCGGAGGCGACGGTGGCGGTGCGGCCGGCCGAAGCGTCGCCGCCGGAGCCTGCCGCTTCGCCCGGCGCCGAGTCGCGCGCCTCCTGGGTCCTCGTGGCGAT
>DASZDF010000369.1:0-2750 GCA_035942275.1 Solirubrobacteraceae bacterium
GTGGAGCGGAGCGGCGGGGTCGAGCGGCGCGGCGGGGTCGGGCGGTGCGGGCGGGTGGAGCGAGGCGGCGGCGGCGGAGCGGCGGGAGTTGGAGGCAGCGGACCGGCGGGGCTCGGTACGGCGGCCGGTGGACGTGGAGGGGCGGCCGCGGGTCGAGCCCGCGACGCTGCCGGGCCGCGCGCTCGCGGGGCTCGGCGCCGGGGGCCTGGTCGGGTGGGCGCTCAGCGAGCTTCCCGTCGACCTCACGCTGGGCGGCGCGCTCGCCTCCGACGTCGATCCCCTCGTCGCCGCGGCCACCGCCGGCGCCCTGGTCGCGCTCCTGCCGCGGCTCGCGTGGCTGGTCGCGCTCGCGGGCGTCCTCGCGCTGCTCGGCGCCGAGCGCGTGTCGCTCGTCGTCGCGGCCGCGACGGTGCCGGTCGTCCTGCTCGTCCCGCGCCAGGGGACGCTGTGGTCGCTGCCCGGCGTCGCGCCCGCACTCGACCTCGTCGGGGTCGCCGGCGCGTACGCCGCCATCGCCGGCCAGGCGCGCACGCTCCCCGCCCGCGCGTCGCTGGGCGCGCTCGGCTTCTGGTGGCTCTCGCTCGCCACGATCGTCACCGACGCCGACCCCGACTTCGCGACGGTCGCGGAGCCCGGCGTCCTGGCCCTCGCCGGGCTGTGGGCGCTCGCCGCCGCCGTGCTCCCGCTCGTGGTCCGCGGCCGGCGCCTCCCGGTCGACGTCGTCGCCGCCACCGCCTGGGCGGCGGGGCTGGCCGCCGCCACCGGCACGATCGCCGAGGCGCTGGCGTTCCACGAGCCCGCGGGAACGGTCCCCGCGGCCGTGCTGGCGGGCGTGATCGCGGTTGCCGCGGCGGCGTTCCGGGCATCCGGCGACCGCGTACAGTGATTCCCCGCCGCTGCCCGCAGCGGCCCTCTGACCATGTCCGTTCTCAGGAGCCTCGAGAGCAAGATCGCCGACCTCGTGGAGGGGACGTTCGGCCGGGTGTTCCGGTCGGAGGTCCGCCCGGTCGAGCTCGCGCGCGGGCTCGCGAAGGAGATGGACCAGCACAAGACCGTCTCGGTCTCCCGCACCTACGTGCCGAACGAGTACGTCGTCTGGCTGTCGCCGGACGACCGCACCCGCTTCACCGACGTGGAGCACGAGATCGCCGACGAGCTCGGCGCCTACCTGCTCGAGCACGCCCGCCGCGAGAAGCTCGCGCTCGTCTCGCGCCCGCAGGTGACCTTCAAGACCGACGACGCGCTGAACCTGGGCGAGTTCGGCATCCAGGCGCGGCTCGTGCGCGCGTCCCAGGACGACGCGAAGCCGGAGCCCGTGCAGGGCGACCACGGCCACACGATGGTGTACTCGACGTCGGACCGCCTGCGCGCCGACCTCGACGAGCCGCGCGGGCCGGAGCCGACCGGGCGCGCGATGGTGCTGGCGGAGGGCAAGCGGATGGTCGTGCCCTCCACCGGCGCGACGATCGGCCGCAGCCGCGACTGCGACGTCGTCCTCGCCGACCCCAACGTCTCGCGCCGCCACGCCGAGGTCCGCCCGGACGGGCGCGGCGGCTGGCAGGTGCGCGACATGGGCTCGACGAACGGTGTCAAGGTGAACGGCCGCAGGATCGACGGTCCGACGCCGGTCGAGTCGGGCGACCGGCTCGCGCTCGGCACCGCCGACGTCCGGTTCGTCCTGGAGTAGGCGCGTGGCGCTCGAGCCGGTCTCCGTCGCCCTCAAGTTCGGCTTCCTCGCCGTCCTGTACCTCTTCCTGCTCTGGGTCGCGCGCAGCGCGCTGAAGGATCTGCGCCGGCAGGGCCACTCGGCGCAGCTCGCGGCCGCGCCGCCCGAGGCGACCGGATTGCACTCCGCGGTCGGTGGCGGGCCTCGCGACGCCCTGCTCGTCGTCGAGCGCGCGCCCGGCCACGAGCGCGGCGCCCGCTACGACGTCGGCCACGGGGCGACGCTCGGCCGCGGCGACGTCGAGGTCGTGCTCGAGGACGCGTTCGCGTCGTCCCAGCACGCGCGAATAGAGCGGCAGGGCGGGGCGGTGGTGCTCGAGGACCTCGGCTCGACGAACGGGACCTACCTCAACGACGAGCTGCTGCGCGGCCCGCAGCCGCTGCACCCGGGCGACCGCATCCGGATCGGCGACTCCCACTTCGTCTTCCACGGCTGATGCTCAAGGTCGCGGAGGAGTTCCACGGCTCGCACACCGGGCGGCAGCGCCGGGCCAACGAGGACTCGCTCTACGCGCGCACGCCGCTGTTCGCCGTCGCCGACGGGATGGGCGGCGCGCAGGCGGGCGAGATCGCGTCGAGCGTCGCGGTCGAGACGCTGGGCGCGGCGGGGGTGCCGGAGGGCGCCGCGGAGCAGCGGCTCGCCGAGATCGTCCAGGAGGCCAACGACCGCATCCACGCGCTCTCGCGCGAGGACCAGAGCCGCGCCGGGATGGGCACGACGATGACGGTCCTGCTCGTCGGCACCGACGACGTGACGATCGCCCACGTCGGCGACTCGCGCGCGTACCGGCTGCGCGGCGGGCAGCTCGAGCGCCTCACCGACGACCACTCGCTCGTCGAGGAGTACCGGCGCCTCGGCCGCCTGACCGACGAGGAGGCCGAGAACCACCCGCAGCGCTCGATCATCACGCGCGCGCTCGGGCCCGAGGCCCACGTCGAGGTCGACACCCACACGTGGCCCGCGCGCGCGGGCGACGTGTTCCTCGTGTGCAGCGACGGGCTGACGACGATGATCAAGGAGGGCC
>DASZDF010000370.1:0-2756 GCA_035942275.1 Solirubrobacteraceae bacterium
CTCGACCACCATCGTCTTGACGTTGGCGGTGATGCCCTCGGCGACTTCGACGACCACCATGCGCGTGCCCACGGACTTGATCGGCTCCTCGAGGTGGACCTTGCGTTTGTCGATCTTCACCCCCCGAGCGTCGCGGATGGCGTCGGCGAGGTCCTGAGCGGTGACAGATCCGAACAGACGGCCGTCGTCGCCCGCCTGGTGGGAGATGGTGAGCACCGTCTTATTGAGCAGGGCGGCCGTCTCCTGGGCACGCTCGGCCGCCTCGGCCACGGCGCGCTCGCTGGCGGCGCGGCGCTGCTGGGCGACGTGGATGGAGCCCTTGGTCGCCGGCTGGGCCAGCTTGCGCGGGATGAGGAAGTTGCGCAGGTAGCCCTTGGAGACGTCGACGACAGTGCCCTTCTCGCCGAGGTTCTCGACGTCCTGGAGCAGGATGGCCTCGGGCATCGGGCTAGTCGCGATCGCGGTCGCGGTCGCGGCCGCCGCGCCCGCGGGGGCCGTCCTCGCGCCCGGCGCCCTCGCTGACGTACGGCAGGAGCGCCAGCTCGCGGGCGCGCTTCACGGCGCGGGCGATCTGGCTCTGGTGCCGGCGGCAGGCGCCGGTGATCCTGCGCGAGCGGATCTTCCCCTTCTCGGAGACGAACCGGCGCAGCCCGTCGACGTCCTTGTAGTCGACGTGCTCGATCTTGTCCTTGCAATACGGGCAGGGCTTGCGCCGTCCGCTGGACGGCCCACCCTTCCGATCGCGGCGCCGCACGGGCTTGCGATTGCGCTGCTTGGCCACTGGAGAAACCTCTCGAAGTCTTCGACGTCAGGCCGCACGCGACCCAACCCGCGCGCCGGCGAGCCATCATTGTGACACGTCGGTCCCGAACGGCCCGGGCGCAGCGCCCGGCGTGCGTCAGCGCGCGAGCGGCTTGCGCAGGTTCAGGCCTCTGCGCGCGTAGCCGGCGCGCTCCTCGTAGTAGCCCACCGCGACGCCGCTCGCCCAGTTCGCGTCGACGACCGCGACCTCGGCGCCGCGGCTCCTCGCCCACTCCTCCGCGGCGTCGAGGAGAGCGGTCCCGACGCCGCGTCCTCGCTCCAGGGCGACGACGCTGAGGCTGTCGATCGCGACGCGGCGGACGGCGAGCTCGCGCAACATCTGCCGGTGGGCGGTCGGCTCCGGTTCTAGCAGGCGCGCACCGACGAGGCCGACGACCCGCCCGTCCTGCTCCGCCACGAGCAGCGCCTCGCGCGGGTCGTCCGGATCGGGGACGAGCGACCCGAGCCACTCGGCAAGCCCCTCCTCGTCCGGGACCCGGAACGCGTCGCCGTCGACCGCGACGAAGTGCGCCGCCGCGTCGCGCCAGATGGCGGCGAGCGCCTCGGCGTCGCGCGGCTCGGCGGGTCGGATCGCCGGCGGCATCGGCCGATCGAACCACAGCGGCGGCGCGGCGTCGAGCGCGCCGCACGAGGCTCGCGGCGCCGCGCTGGAGCCGCCGGCGCGCGTCGAGCGTGCCCACAACGACGACGGGCCTCCCGGAGGAGGCCCGCTTCGCTCGTGCTGGCGAGACCGGTGCGGCTAGAACGGGATGTCGTCGTCGGAGGTCGACGAGCTGCCGCCCGCACCTCCGCCGCCGACGGGCGCCGCCGCGAAGTCGTTCGTGTCGACCGGGACGTCGGAGCGGGGGGTGAAGCCGCCTCCGTTGCCGCCGCCGCCGGCGCCCTCCGGCGAGGACAGGAACTGCACGTTGTCGGCGACGATCTCGACCGACTGGCGGTTGTTGCCCTCCTTGTCCTGCCACTCGCGCCACTCGAGGCGGCCGTCGATGGCGACGGGGCGGCCCTTCGAGAGGTATTGGGCGGCGTTCTCGCCCTGCCGGCCCCAGATCGTGACGTCGAAGTAGTTCGGCTTGTCGACCCACTCGCCGGACGAGTTGTCCTTCCGGCGTGTGTTCGACGCGATGCGGAGGCTGCAGACGGACATGCCGCTCGGCAGAGACCGCAGCTCCGGGTCACGGGTCAGGTTGCCCGTGAGGATCACCCTGTTGATGTTGGTCGCGGCCATTCCGCGGACTCCTTTCGGCAACGAACTTTGCGCTCCGGGGCGAGTGTACGGGCGGGTTCGGCGAGAACTACCGTCTATGCCGGAATCTCCGCAGGTTCGTTGCGGAGTCGTGACGAAGCGCGCGGACCGCCGCTATTCGTCGGCGGGATCCGGATCGCCGCCGCTGACGACCGCCACGGAGCGGAGGTCGGGCGGGCCCGGGGTGCCGGCGCGGAGCTTGATGATCCGGTAGCGGATCACGCCGTCGGTGATCCGCAGCGTCCGGTCGAGTCGGTCCAGCAGCTCGCGCGGGCCGTGGAACTGGATCAGGTGGTAGTCCGCGTCCGTCTTGTGGCGGATCTCGTACGCCATCTTCCGCCGGCCCCAGTCGTGCGCGGACACGATCGTGCCCGTCTCCGCGACCATCGCCTCGACGTCCGCGAGGATGCGCTCGCGCGTCTCCTCGGGAAGCTCGCTGTCGAGCAGGACATTCAGGTCGTATGTGGTCTCGGCGTCGGCCATCGGCGCGGCGAACACTGTAGCGAGGGGGCGATCCGCGAGCGGCTTCGGCCTGATCGCTCGCATGGACCTTCTTCGCCGTGTCAGATGGGGGAACGTCGGCCGTGCCGCGGCGGTCCTCGGCGTCGTCGCCCTGATCGTGCTGTGGCCCCGGCTGCGGCCGGCGCCGCCGGAGGTGCCGGGCGCCGCCCCACCGGCGCCGGTGGTGGAG
>DASZDF010000371.1:0-4317 GCA_035942275.1 Solirubrobacteraceae bacterium
GAACGGCTGGGCGCTCTCCGGCGAGGTCGACCACGACCACGCCGCGCAGGACGCCCGCCACGCCGCCGAGCTCGTGCGCATCCTCGTCGAGGAGGTCGTGCCGGAGTTCCACGACCGCGGCGACGACGGGATCCCGCGCGCGTGGCTGACGCGCGTGAAGCGCTCGATGCGGACGAACGTGCCGCGGTTCTCCGCGACGCGGATGCTGCTCGACTACGAGCGCCAGATGTACCGCGGCTAGACCGGCACCGGGTCGCGCAGGAACCGCAGGATCGCGTCGTGCGTCACCTGCGGGCGCTCGAGCTGGGGCACGTGGCCGCAGTTGAGCTCGAGGTGGTGGGCGTGCGGCAGCGCGTCGCGGACGTGGCGGGCGAAGCGCAGCGGCACGACCTGGTCCTGCCGGCCCCAGACGAAGAGCGACGGCGGCTCGAGGCCGGGGAGCCGGGTCCAGAACCCCTTCTCGCCGTGGGGCTCCTCGAGGTAGATGTTGCGCGCGGCGGCGTAGAAGGCGGCGCGGCCGGTCGGCGTCAGGTACGAGCGCAGGAACTCGTCCACACCCGCGGCGGTCCAGCCGTCGGTCGCGCCCGGGATCGCCCGCCGCACGAGGGCCTCGACGAGCGGCCGGGGCGCCGGCTGGAGCGCGCCGAGCTGCGGCGGGACGAGGCGCAGGAGCGGCGCCCACGGGCGGTCGCGCAGCCAGGCGAGCGAGGGCGCGAGCAGGACGAGGCGCCCGACGCGCTCCGGGTGGCGCAGGCCGAGCTCGATCGCGACGCGCCCGCCCATCGAGTTGCCGACGACGTCCGCCCGCTCGAGCCCGAGCGCGTCGAGCAGCGCGACGACCGCCTTCGCGAAGTACGGCGCGTGGTACGGCGCGCGCAGCGGCTTCACCGAGTCGCCGAAGCCGGGGAGGTCGATGGCGATCGCCCGGTGGCTGGGCGCCAGCGCCGCGACCGGGGGGAGGAAGGAGGCCTTCGTCGCGCCGAGCCCGTGGAGCATCACGACCGGCGTCCCGGAGCCCGCCTGCAGCGTGGAGATCTCGCCGATCCCCGTCTCGACCGGGACGAACCGCAGCCGCGCCTCCTCGTCCTCCGCCGCCGCGGTCGCGGCGAGGAAGCCCACGCCGAGGTGCAGGTCGCGGCGGACCGTCAGCCGGCCGGAGCGGAAGGCCTCCATCCCGCCGCGCAGGTCGCGCGCCAGCGCGTTCCAGGTCCGCGCGTCGGCGCTGATGACGGCGTCCGGCGCGTGGCCGTCGGCCTCGCGCAGCTCGGCGCCGTCGGCGCGCAGCAGGGCGTCGCACGAGCCGACGCCGGCGCCCTCGAGCCGGACGCGCGCCTCGCGGCGGCCCAGCTCGAGCACGCGCGGGTCGAAGCGGCGGATGAGGATCTCGAGGGTCTCGTTCATTTCGGTCGGATCGGGTACCCGTTTTTCCGATGCAGATCCTCGGAACCGGACTCAACGCACTCAGGGCCACCCTCGAGACGGGGCTCGGCGACCTCGTCACGCCGCGCGCCGACGACCCGCTCGACGAGCGCGATCCCGAGTTCATCGACGCGACGCTCGAGGTCTACGACGCCCTGCTCAAGCCGTACTTCCGCCCCGAGGTCCGGGGCCTGGACAAGATCCCCGCGGACGGCCCGGTCCTGCTGGTCGGCAACCACTCCGGCGGCACGCTGATCGCCGACACGTTCGTCTTCGCCTACGCGTTCATCAAGCACTTCGGGACCGACCGGCTCTTCCACCAGCTCGTCCACGACGTCGCCGTGAACCTCCCGATGGTCGCGCGCGGGCTGCGCAAGTACGGCGGCCTCGCGGCCGGCCACGAGAACGCGGAGCGCGCGCTCGAGCGCGGCGCGGCGCTCCTCGTGTACCCGGGCGGCGACTTCGAGTCCTACCGCCCGACGTGGCACCAGGACAAGATCGAGTTCGGCGGCCGCAGGGGCTTCCTGCGCCTCGCGCGCAAGATGGACGTCCCGATCGTGCCCGTCGTCGCCATCGGCGGCCAGGAGACCGCGCTGTTCGTCACCCGCGGGCAGCGGATCGCGAGGGCGACGGGCTGGGACCGGCTGACCCGCATCAAGGTCGCGCCGCTCCAGCTCGCGCCGCCGTTCGGCCTGACCTTCCTCGACCTGCCGACCCGCATCCCGCTGCCGGCGAAGATCACGATCCAGGTCCTCGACCCGATCTCGCTCGACGACATCGACGGCAAGCCGGCCTACGACCACGTCACCGGCGTGATGCAGGACGCGCTCACCGAGCTCGACGAGGAGCGGACGCTGCCGATCATCGGGTGACGGCGCCTGCGGCGGCCTCCTCGAGCGTCGCGATGTCGATCTTCCTCATCTGGAGCATCGCCTGCATGACGCGCTGCGACGTCTCCGGGTCGGGGTCGCCGAGCAGCTCGTTCAGCCGGGTCGGGATGACCTGCCACGACAGGCCGTAGCGGTCCTTGAGCCACCCGCACTGGCTCTCGTCGCCGCCCTCGCCCAGGCGCGACCAGTACTCGTCGACCTCCTCCTGCGAGGTGCAGTCGATCTGGAAGGAGACGGCCTCGGTGAACTTGAACTGCGGCCCGCCGTTCAGGGCGACGAACTTCTGGCCGTCGAGCTCGAACGTGACGGTCATGGCCGTGCCGGCCGGCCGCGGCCCGGCCTCGCCGTAGCGCGCCACATGCAGGATCCGCGAGTTCGGCACGATCGACGTGTAGAGCTCCGCCGCCTCCTCGCCCTCGGTGTCGAACCACAGGCACGGTGTGATGCTGCTCATCTCGCTGTCCTTCCGGTGGGGTTCACGGTCCTCCCCGGTACAGACCGCTCGTCGCGTGCGGACTCATCGGTCGGCCCTGTAGTGTCGCGCCGTGAGGCTCGCTCTCGCGTGCGCCGCTTCCGTCGCCGTGCTCCTCGTCGCCGCTCCCGCGGCCTCCGCCGCGCCGGCCTGCGTCCTGAACGGGACGACCGCCGAGGTGACGGGCGAGCCGGAGTTCGTCGTCGTGGCGCTGGAGGGCGTGGAGATCAAGGCCTTGACGTCCTCCGGCACCTTCGACTGCGGCGCCGCGACGACGTCCAACACCGACTCCGTCGTCGTCACGGCGCCGCCCGACGTCGACGTCAGCGCGACCGCGGCCTCGGTGCCGCTTCCCGGCGGCGCGACCGACGAGCCGGGCGACACCGACGAGATCGAGGTCACGGCCGTGGGGTACCGCACCGCGTACGCGCTCGGCGCCTTCGGCGCCCCCAACACGATGTCCGGCGGGCGACTGGACGACGAACGGCTCGCCGCCAACCTCAACGCGGCGGCCGGCGACGCCGACGCCGACCTGATCGTCGAGGGGGCAGCGTTCCTCGGGTTGCTCGGCGGCAACGAGGCGGACGTCCTCTCGGCCGACGGGTCCGCGGGCACGGGCGCGCCCTGGAGCACGGTCGACGTCTACGGCGAGGCGGGGAACGACACCCTCACGGCCGGTGGTTTCCTCATCGGCGGCGGTGGCGACGACTCGCTGACCGCCGTCACGGGCGCGGGGGCCGATCCCGTCGTCTTCTACGAGGGCACCGGCGACGTCGAGGTCGTCCTGCCCGGCGGGACGCCGCCCGGCAAGGACGGGACGGGCGGCACGGACACGTACGTCGGGGTGACGCAGGTCTTCACGTCGGGGGGCGACGACAAGCTCACCGCCGGAGCCGACGCCGCACTGCTCGGGGGGGCGAGCGGCGACGACGAGCTCGCGGGCGGGCCGGGTGCCGACGCCCTCTTCGACGGCACCGGCGACGACACGGTCACCGGCGGCGGCGGCGACGACGCGTTGGCGCAGCACCAGTCCGTGGCGAACGGCGCCGACGTGCTGCGGGGCGGGGATGGGTTCGACCGCGTCTACTACGGCGCCAGCGGCGTGCTCCAGACCGGGGAGGCGGCGTTCAACGGACGCACCGAACCCGTGTTCGTCACGATCGGCGACGGCCCGAACGACGGGGAGGCCGACGAGAACGACGACGTGCAGGCCGACGTCGAGTACGTCCGCGGCGGGAGCGGCGCCGACACGCTCATCGGCAGCGAGGCCGGCGAGCGGCTGGCGGGCCTCACGGGTGCAGACACCGTCGATGGCCGTGGCGGGGTCGACCTCGTCCAGGGCGACGGCGCGGACGCAGAGGGCCTCGTCGACGCCGGCAACGTCGTCATCGGCGGCGCGGGGCGCGACCGGCTCGAGGGATCCGAAGGGCCCGACGATCTGCGCGCGGACGACGGCGACCTCGACGAGGTGACGTGCGGGGCGGGGATCGACTTCGGGCCCTTCGACGCGATCGACGTGCTGACCGAGGACTGCGA
>DASZDF010000372.1:0-5754 GCA_035942275.1 Solirubrobacteraceae bacterium
GACCTCGAGCACGAGCTCGAGATCGTGCGCCTGCACGCGCCCGAGCTCGACCTCGCGGTCGCGCGCAAGCTCGTCGAGGTGATCGGGATGGTCCGCGAGCTCGACCTCAAGAAGCCGCCGTCGATCGCGGAGTCGATCGACTGGGCGCGCGCGCTGCTGCTGCTCGGCGCCGAGGACCTCGACGAGCAGATGTTCCGCGACACGATGTCGGTGATCGTGAAGCACCGCACCGACCTCGACCTGGTCGCCGAGCGCGTGGGCGTGAAGCTCCAGAGCCCGCTCGGGGCGTAGTGGCCACGCAGGGCTTCGCCGCCCGCGTCATAGAGCTCGGCGAGGAGCTGCGCGCCGAGGGGATGCAGGTCGGCACGAGCGCGCTGCTCGACGCCTTCGCCGCGCTGGAGGAGGTCGGCTGGACCGAGCCCGACGTCTTCCGCGAGGCGCTCGCCGCGACGCTCGCCAAGTCGCCGGAGGACCGGCGCATCTTCGACCTCGTCTTCGAGCGCTTCTTCTTCCGCGCCGCGGAGGAGGCGGCGATGCGCGAGGGCGTCCGCGAGCAGGACGACGCGAACGCCGGCCAGCAGCTCGGCGACGCCGCCGGCGGCGTCGACCTCGAGACGCTGCGCCGGCAGATCGCGGCAGCGCTGCGCGAGGGCGGCGAGGGCCAGATGCGCGACCTGGCGCGCCTCGCCATCGCCGCGTTCGGGCGCCAGGGCGAGGGATCGGGCGTGATCGGCGTCGCCGTGCAGCGCATCCGCCGCGCGCTCGGCCTGCGTGCCGAGCCGCAGCCGGACCTCCCTGTCGACGACCCGCGTCGCGACGGCGTCCCGCGCGACCAGCTGCGGCGCTTCGAGCAGATGCTGCGGCGCGAGCTCGAGCGCTCGCAGATCGAGCGCCAGGAGTCGCTGCCGACGAAGCGCCCCCTCAACGAGCTCGACCGCGCGCTGCCGACCGGTCCGCTCCAGGACCTCGCCTCGGTGCACCGGGTCGTCGCGCAGCTCAAGCGGCGGCTGAAGACGCAGGGCCAGGAGCACCGCGGGCGCAAGCGGCGCACGCAGGTCGACGTGCGGCGCACGATGCGCGCCTCGCTGGAGACCGGCGGCGTGCCGGTCGTCGTCAAGGAGAAGCCGGTGCGGCCGCGGCGGCCGGAGATCTTCGTGCTGTGCGACGTGTCGACGTCGGTGACGAGCGCGTCGGTCTTCTTCCTCAGCGTGCTGCACGCGCTGCACGACGCGTTTCGCAAGATGCGCTCGTTCGTGTTCATCGAGCGGGTGTCGGAGGTGACCGACGTCTTCGAGCGCGAGCGCGACTTCTCCGCGGTGTCCGAGGCGATCGGGCGCGACGCGGGCGTCGCCGACATCTCCGGCTACACCGACTACGGGCGCGTGTGGTCGGAGTTCCGCGCGCTGGTCGAGGACGAGCTGCACCCGCGGGCGACGATCATCGTGCTCGGCGACGCGCGCACGAACGGCCGCGACCCGCGCGCGGACACGTTCGCGCAGATCGCGGCGCGCGCCGGGCGCACGTTCTGGCTCAACCCCGAGCCGCGGCTGTACTGGAACTACGGCGACTCGGTCATCTCGGCGTACGAGGAGTTCTGCGAGGCGTTCGAGTGCTGGACGACGCAGCAGCTCGAGGACTTCGTGAAGGCGTTGACGCGGCCCGTCAACGCGTCGTAGTGGACGAGCCCACGCAGCGGCTGCCGGCGGACGCCAAGGGCTACTGGCGCGCCGTCGGCTCGCTCCAGGGGATCGGGCTCGTGCTAGGCGCGGTGGTCTTCGGCGGGAGCCTCGGCGGGTTGGCGTGGCTGGCGTTCCTGGGCGCCGTGGTCGCCACCGTCGTGCTGAGCGCCGTCGTCCCCGTGCTCCGCTGGCGGCGCTGGCGCTACGAGGTCCGCGACGAGGAGATCGACCTGGTGCGCGGCGCGTTCGTCGTGCGGCGGACGCTGATCCCGATCCGGCGCGTGCAGCACGTCGACACGGAGTCCGGGCCGCTGCAGGAGTCGTTCGGCCTGGCGACGGTCACGTTCCACACCGCGGCCGGCGGCGTCGAGATCCCCGCGCTGCTGAAGGGCGAGGCGGACGCCGTGCGCGCCCGCGTCGCCTCGCTCGCGCGGACGCGCGATGACACCTGAGCGCCGGCGGCTGCACCGCGCCGCGATCCTCGCCGAGGGGCTCGGCCAGCTCCGCGCCCTCGCGCTGCCGCTGATCGTCGCGACGTTCGCGGGCGGCGGCGTGAGCATGGCCGTCTGGCTCGCCCCGATCGGCGCCGTCGTCGCGCTCATCGGCGCGTTCGTCATCTGGCGGAACACGGCGTGGTGGGTCGACGGCTCGTCGATCCGCCTGGAGAGCGGCGTGTGGACGACGAAGCAGGTCTCGGTTCCCATCGACCGCGTGCAGGCGATCGACACCGTGCGCGGCCCGGCCCAGCGGCTGCTCGGGGCGGTCGAGGTGCACGTGCAGACGGCGGGCGGCGGTGCGCGGGGAGAGATCGTGCTGCGCGCGGTCGCGCCGTCGGTCGCGGAGGAGCTGCGGGGGCTCGTGCGGGGCTCGAGCCCGTCCGCGCCCGCCGCGCCCTCCGCTCCCGGCCCGTCGTGGACGCTCGGGCGCCGCGGCCTGCTCGTGGCCGCCCTGACCTCCGGGTCGCTCGGCGTGCTCGTGCCGATCGTCGCGGGCGCGTCGCAGGTCCTCGACGACGTCCTCGGCCCGGAGGACGCCGAGCGCCTGCTCCCGGACACGCCGCAGGAGTGGCTGATGGCCGCCGTCGCCGTGCTCGTGATCGCCTGGCTGCTCTCGGTCCTCGGGACGATCGTCGCCTTCGCGGGCTTCAGCGTGACCCGCGACGGAGACCGGCTGCGGATCCGCCGCGGGATCGTCGAGCGGCGCGAGGCCTCCGTCCCCATCGCGCGCGTCGCCGCGCTGCGCGTCGTCGAGTCGCCGCTGCGCGAGCCGTTCGGGCTGGCGCAGGTGCGGCTCGAGAGCGCCGGCTACGCGAACGAGCCCGCGACGGCGCAGGCCCTCCTGCCGCTCGTCCGCCGCCGCGACGTGGTCGCGGTGGTGGAGAGGCTCCTGCCGGAGCTCGCGGAGAGCGAGCCCACCCCGCTCGCCGCTCCGCCCCGCCGCGCGCTGCGCCGCTACGTCGTCCCTCCGACCGCGACGGCCGCACTCGTCCCGCTCGTCCTCGTCCCGTTCCTCGGCGCGCAGGCGCTCGCGGCCCTCGCACTGCCCCTCGCCGCGGCGGCGTACGGCGTCCTCGCCTACCGCGCCGCCGGCTGGAGCCTCGACGCCGACCGCCTCGTCCTGCGCCGCCGCGGCCTCCAGCGCACGACGCTCGTCGCCGACGCCCGCCGTCTCCCGGAGCTGTTCGCGCGCACGTCGCCCCTCCAGCGCCGCGCGGGCCTGGCAACGCTGGGCGTCGCCGTCAGCTCGGGCCGCCGCGTCGCGGTCCGCCACCTCGAGGCGCGGGCGACCGGCGACCTCCTGCGCCGCCTCACCCGCGCGGCGACGCGCGCCTAGCCCAGCTTCGTCTTCTCGACGTCGTCCTTCGGGACCCAGATCGGCGCGGCGTGGTCGCCGTCGGCGACGAGGAAGTACGTCGTCCCCCACCCGCCGAGGCCCTCCGGCGCCGCCGTCGTCCCGCTCTGCTCGCCGCCGTTCATGTCGCCGACGGGATCGCCGACCGGGTCGCCGCCCTGGAAGGCCACGGCGATCACCCGCCCCGCGAACTCGCCGACGGCCTCGTGGTCGCTGCGGCCCGAGACCTCGAGCCGCTCCGTCACCGGGATCATCTGGAAGTCCATAGGTCCGTCTTCTGCACGCCTGCGGCGCCCGCGAAACCTCGCCCGGTAGCATCAGGGCCGTTCAACGGACCAGGGGGGCTGGCGGGAGACGGCCGGCTGAGAGGGCGCCACGACCGGCGCCGACCCTTCGAACCTGTGGGGTAATGCCCGCGGAGGGAGCGATCACGACACCCGAGGCTGCACCGCGCGCGCTCGCGCCGCCGGCCGTCGCGCTGCAAGGCGTGACGCGGCGCTTCGGCGACGTCGTCGCGCTCGAGGCGCTGTCGCTCAGCGCCCGGCCGGAGGAGGTCGTCGCCGTCGTCGGCCCGAGCGGGTGCGGCAAGACGACCCTGCTCGAGCTCGTGTGCGGGCTCACGCCGCCGACGAGCGGGACGGTCGAGGCCGCGCCCGCGGTGCTCATGCCCCAGCGCGACCTCCTGCTCCCGTGGCTGAACGCGATCGACAACGCCGCGCTGCCGCTGCGGATCGCCGGCCGCTCGCGGGAGGAGGCGCGAAGCGAGGCGCACCCGCTCTTCGAGCGCTTCGGCCTCGCGGGCTTCGAGCGGGCGCGGCCGTACGAGCTGAGCGGCGGGATGCGCCAGCGCGTCGCGTTCCTGCGCACGCTGCTCGCCGGCAAGCCGGTCCTCTGCCTCGACGAGCCGTTCGCCGCGCTCGACGCGATCACGCGCGCCGAGATGCAGGCGTGGCTCGCGCAGGCCCTCGCCGACGAGCCCAGGACCGTGCTGCTCGTGACCCACGACGTCGAGGAGGCGCTCGTGCTCGCCGACCGCGTCGTGGTCCTCTCGCCGCGCCCCGGGCGCGTCGTCGCGGAGCTGCACCCTCGGTCGCCACGTCCGCGGGCCGCGACCGACGAGGAAGTGGTCGCCCTGCGCGCCGAGGCGCTCGCGGCGCTGGAGGGTCGCGGATGAGGGGCGCGGCGGCGCGGCTGGGGAGCGTCGCGCTCGCGCTCGGGCTCCTCGGCGCCTGGGAGCTCTACGCGCGCGCCGGCGGCGTCGACGAGCTGATCCTGCCCGCCCCGACCGCGATCGCGGAGGCGGCCTACGACGACCGCGCGCTGCTGTGGGACAACTTCTGGGTCACCGCGCTCGAGGTCGGCGGCGGGATCGCCGTGGCGCTCGTCGTCGGCTTCGCCCTCGCGACGGGGCTGCACTTCAGCCGCACGGTCCGGACCGCGGTCTTCCCGCTCCTCGTCGGCTCGCAGGCCGTCCCGATCGTGATCGTCGCCCCGCTGCTCGTCGTCTGGTGGGGCTTCGGGCTCACGCCGAAGCTCGCGATCATCGCGCTCGTCTGCTTCTTCCCGATCGTCGTCACGACGCTCGACGCGCTCCGCCGCGTCGACGCCGACGAGCTGAAGCTCCTGCGCACGCTCGACGCGACGCGCTGGCAGGCCTTCCGCTGGGCCGAGGCGCCTGCCGCCCTCCCGGCGGCGCTCAGCGGCGCCAAGATCGCCGTCGCCATCGCCGTCATCGGCGCCGTGTTCGCCGAGTACGCCGGGTCGAGCGAAGGGCTCGGGCACCTGATCGTCCAGGCCCTCCCGCAGCTCGAGATCGCGCGGGCCTGGGCGGCGGTCGCGATCCTGGCCGCGTTCGCCGTGGCGCTGTTCTACGCCCTGCACCTCGCCGAGCGGCGCATCGCGCCCTGGGCCCACCGACCCGAAGGACGACCCCGATGAAGAAGCGCCTCGCCGCCCTCGCCCTGCTCGTCCTGCTCCCCGCCGGCTGCGGCGAGCGCGAGGACCCCGAGCCGGCCGCGCGGGGCGTCGAGCGGATCGACCTCGTCCTCGACTTCTTCCCCAACGCCGACCACGCCGGGCTGTACGCCGCGATCGGCACGGGCGCGTTCAAGGACGCGGGGCTGGAGGTGGAGCTGCAGACCCCGAGCGACCCGGCCGCCCCGCTGAGGCTCCTCGCCGCCGGCCGCGCCGACCTCGCGATCTCCTACGAGCCGGAGGTCCTGCT
>DASZDF010000373.1:0-1945 GCA_035942275.1 Solirubrobacteraceae bacterium
GAAGATCAACGTGTCCGGGCGGCTGTACGACATCGTGCCGTACGAGGTCCGGCGCGAGGACTCGCTCCTGCACATGGACGACGTCGAGCGCATCGCGCACGAGCAGCGGCCGAAGATGATCCTCGCCGGCTGGTCGGCGTATCCGCGCTTCCTCGACTTCGAGCACTTCCGGGAGATCGCCGACGCCGTCGGCGCGCTGCTGATGGTCGACATGGCCCACTTCGCGGGGCTCGTCGCCGCCGGCCTGCACCCGAACCCCGTGCCGTTCGCCGACGTCGTGACGACGACGATCCACAAGACGCTGGGCGGCGCGCGCGGCGGGATGATCCTCTGCCGCGAGGAGCACGCGAAGAAGATCAACTCGGCGGTGTTCCCGGGCCAGCAGGGCGGCCCGCTGATGCACGTGATCGCGGGCAAGGCCGTCGCGCTGGGGATCGCGTCGACGGAGGCCTTCCGCGAGCGCCAGCAGCGGACGGTCGAGGGCGCGAAGCTCGTGGCCGCGGCGCTGCTCGGCGCGGGCCACGGCGTCAACGTCCTCACGGGCGGGACCGACGTGCACCTCGCGCTCGTCGACCTGCGCGAGTCGTCGCTCGACGGCCAGCAGGCCGAGGACCGCCTGCACGAGATCGGCATCACCGTCAACCGCAACGCGGTCCCGTTCGACCCGCGGCCGCCGGCGGTGTCGAGCGGCCTGCGCGTGGGGACGCCGGCCCTGGCCACCCGGGGCCTCGTCGCCGACGACTTCCGCGAGATCGGCGAGATCATGGCGACCGCGCTGACCCCGGAGTTCGAGGCGCGGCGGTCCGACCTGGCGGAGCGCGTCGCTGCGATCGCCGAGCGCTACCCGTTGTACGCCCACCTGGGCGAGCACGCCGCCGTCTGAGCGCTTGACGTAGTCCGCGGCGGGGCGGAGGATCGCCCGCATGTACGACTACGTCATCGTCGGCGCCGGCTCCGCGGGCTGCGTGCTGGCCGCGCGCCTGAGCGAGGACCCCGACGTCCGCGTCCTGCTGATCGAGGCCGGGCCGCCGGACGTCAAGGACAACATCCACGTCCCGCTCGGGTTCCTCAAGCTCGGCCGCACCGACGTGGACTGGGACCTCGCGACGGCGCCGGAGCCGTTCTGCGACCGCCGCCGCATCTACCTGCCGCGCGGGAAGACCCTCGGCGGCTCGTCGTCGATCAACGCCATGGTCTACATCCGCGGCAACCGGCGCGACTACGACGGGTGGGGGATCCCCGGCTGGACGTGGGACGACCTGCTCCCGTACTTCGTCGCGTGCGAGGACAACGAGCGCGGGGCGTCGGAGCTGCACGGGGTCGGCGGGCCGCTCCCCGTCTCCGACAACCGGGCGCGCAACCCGATGTCGCTGGCGTGGATCGAGGCGGCGGCCGAGGCGGGTGTCCCGCTGACCGACGACTTCAACGGGCCCGAGCAGGACGGCGCCGGGATGTACCAGGTCACGCAGCGCGGAGGGATGCGCGCGTCGACCTCGGTCGCGTACCTGCACCCGGCGCTCGAGCGGCCGAACCTCGAGGTCCGGACGTGGACGCTCGCGCACCGGATCGTGTTCGAGGGGACGCGGGCGGTGGGCGTCGAGGTGTCGAAGCTCGGCGAGGTCGAGGTGGTGCGGGCCGAGCGCGAGGTGATCCTGTGCGGCGGCGCGTACGGCTCGCCGCAGCTCCTGCAGCTCAGCGGCGTCGGGCCGGCGGAGCACCTGGAGATGAAGGAGGTCGATGTCGTCGTGGACTCGCCTCTTGTAGGAGAGAATCTCAGTGACCACCCCGCGACCTCGCTCGTGTTCACCACGTTGGAGCCCGTGTCGCTGCTCGTCGCTATGGAGTCGGCGGCGCTCGAGGAGTTCGAGACGCAGCAGACCGGGCCGCTGACGTCGAACTTCGCCGAGGCGGGCGCGTTCGTGCGGCTCGGCGACGGGCTCGACGC
>DASZDF010000374.1:0-10224 GCA_035942275.1 Solirubrobacteraceae bacterium
GTGTGAGGGCTCGCGCCGCCACGCTCGCGACGCTCGGCACCGTCGCGTGGGCGGGCTGCGGCGGCGGCGATCCCGAACCGGAGCGCCCCGCGGCCGAGCCGGACCACGTCATCCCCGCTCGCCCGCTCGCCGCCGGGCCGCGGCTCGTCGAGCCGGCGCCGGAGTGGGTGCGCGCGTTCTGCGCCGAGGTCGTCCGGCGCAGCGAGCTCGGGTGTCCCGGCGTCGTCCCGGCCGGCTTCACCGCGCTCGACCTGCCGCAGGAGCAGCCGACGGCGCGCGGCTACGTGCTCGCGGCGATCGGGTGGCAGATCCGGGGTGGAGCAGCTCGGCGCGGCCCGCCGCTCGCGGCCGCGCGGATCGCGACCGGCGGCGACGGCACGCTCACGCTGCGCTGGGGCCGCTACGTCATCGCGACCGACGGGCGGGCGAGCGAGCGGCTCGAGCGCCAGATCCGCGCGGTCGCCGCCGGCATGACCCGCGGCTAGCATCGGTCGCCGGATGGCCTCGACGACGACAGCGCTCCCGACGCCGTTCACGTGGGCGGGCGACCACGTCGCGATCGAGCTGCCGCACGGCGTGCACGCGCTCTTCACGACGCGACGCGGCGGCGTGTCGAAGCCGCCGTACGACAGCCTGAACCTCGGCCGCTGGACCGACGACGAGCCGGCGGCGATCGAGGAGAACCGGGCGCGGGTGCTGGCGCTCACGGGCGCGGAGCGCTTCGCGTTCGGCCGGCAGGTCCACGGGGCGACGGTCGTGCGCGACGGCGACGAGGTCGTCGAGGCGGATGCGCAGATCGTGACGCGGGCCGGCGTGGCGCCGATGGCGCTCACCGCCGACTGCCTCCCGGTCGCGCTCGCCGGACCGGATGCCGTGGGCATGGTCCACGCCGGGTGGCGGGGCCTCGCCGCCGGGATCCTCGAAGCGGCGTCGGCGGGGTTCACGGCCGCGGCGATCGGTCCGTGCGCGCGGGGCTGCTGCTACGAGGTCGGCGACGAGGTCCGCGAGGCGCTCGGTCTGGAGTCCATCGGCGGGCCCGCGCCGATCGACCTCCCCGCGCTCGCGCGGCAGCGGTTGCGGGCCGCGGGCGTCGACGAGGTGCACGACAGCGGCCTGTGCACGATGTGCAGCGAGCCCACGCTGTTCTTCTCCCACCGCCGCGACGGCGGGCGGACCGGCCGCCAGGCCGGGGTCGCGTGGCGCTGAGCGCGGCGACCGTCCGCGCGAACCTCGCCGAGGTCCGCGAGGAGGTCGCGGCGGCGGCGAGGCGCTCCGGCCGCTCGCCCGAGGACGTCGAGATCGTCGCGGCGGTGAAGTACGTCCCGCTCGAGGACCTCGGGGCGCTGGTCGAGGCGGGCGTGACCCACGTCGCCGAGAACCGCGCGCAGGAGCTCGAGTGCAAGCGCGAGGCGTATCCCGACCTCGTGTGGGACTTCATCGGCCAGCTCCAATCGCGCAAGGTGAAGGTGCTCGCGCCGCTCGTGCGCCGCATCCACTCGGTCGCGAGCGACAGCGCGCTGCGCGAGCTCGGAAAGCACGCGGGGGCCGCGCCGAGCGAAGCCGCTTCGGGCGGCCCCGGCGAAGCGGCTTCGCCGCGGGTCGAGTTCCTCGTCGAGGTCAACATCGCGGGGGAGGAGGGCAAGGCGGGCATCGCTCCGGACGACCTCGCCGCGTTCATCGAGCGCGCGCCGTTCCCGCCGGTCGGGCTCATGACGATGCCCCCGCTCGCGGACTCGCCGGAGGACAGCCGCCGCTGGTTCGCGGCGCTCCGCGAGCTCGCCGAGCGCCACGATCTGCCCCATCTCTCGATGGGCACGACCCAGGATTTCGGCGTCGCCGTGGAGGAAGGAGCAACGATGGTGAGGGTCGGCAGCCACCTGTATCGCGACCACCGCTAAACGGGTATAAGACCGGTCGTGCGCCGGGTGATCGTCCTCGTGATGGTGGTCTTCGCGACCCTCGTCGACGGCGCCGCCGCGGTCGAGGACACACCGCGCATCGACCTCGCCACCGACGGCTACGTCGGCACGATCGCGCGGGCCGGGGACGTCGCATACGTCGGCGGCGTGTTCGAGCGGATCGGCCCCCGCACGGGCGGCGCGGCGCTCGCCGACGCCTCCTCCGCGGCCGTCGACCACTCGTGGCCCGTCGTCCGCGGCCGCGTCCACGTGGCGGAGCCGGACGGCGCCGGTGGCTGGTACCTCGGCGGCGAGTTCGACGCCGTCGGCGGGCTTCCCCGGGCGAACATCGCGCACGTCGACGCGGCGGGGCGTGTGACGGGCTGGAACCCGGGCGCCGACAGCAACGTCTACGAGATCGCGGTCGCCGGGGACACCGTCTACGTCGCCGGCGCGTTCGACTACATCGCCGGCGCGCGAAGGGTCGGGCTGGCCGCGCTCGACGCCGGGTCGGGCGCGGCGCTCGCCTGGGCGCCGTGGAAGGACAACCAGGTCTGGGAGCTGATCGTCACCACCGACGGGCGGCTGCTCGTCGGCGGCAGCTTCAACGAGATCGGCGGGAAGCCGTACGCGCGGCTCGCGGCCTTCGACCTCGCGACCGGCGAGGTCCTGCCGTGGGCGCCGCAGCCCACGCTCGACGTGGCCGAGATGGAGCTCGAGGACGGGACGCTCTACACGATCCACGAGCTGAGCGTCGCCGCGTTCGACGCCGTCACGGGTGCGCAGCTCGACTGGGGCTTCACCGCGGACGCCCAGGTCAACGAGCTGCACGCGGTCGGCGACACGGTGTACGTCGGTGGGGACTTCAAGCACGTCGCCGGCGAGCCGCGGGCGGGGCTGGCGGCGGTGAGCGCGACGACCGGCGCGCTGCGCGCGTGGGACCCCGGAACCGACGGGATCGTCTTCGACCTCGACAGCGACGGCACCTCGCTGTTCGTCGCGGGGCACTTCTGGAACGTCGCGGGGGCGCCGCGCCGCAACGTGGCGAAGCTCGACCGCGCGACCGGTGAGGCGCTGGCGTGGCGGGCGGACACGGCCGGTGCCGCGGACGGGATCGAGGTCGAGGGCGGCGAGGTCGTGCCGACGGGGCCGTTCACCAGCATGGGGACCGTCGACCGCTCGCACCTGGCCGCGGTCGACGTGCGCTCCGGCGCCGTGCTGCCATGGAACCCCGCGCCCGACAACGCGGTCAGCGAGCTCGAGGTCGACGGCGAGCGGCTCTTCCTGTCGGGCCAGTTCACCTCTGTCGGCGGCGCCTCGCGGCCGGGGCTCGCGGCGGTGTCGCTCGCCACCGGGTCCGCCACGCCGTTCGCGCCGCCGGCGCGGCTGGGGGACTTCGGCGTGGACGTCGAGGTCGTCGGCGACCGCGTCTTCGCTGGCGGCGACTTCTGGTCGGTCGCGGGGGAGGAGCGGAAGAACCTCGCCGTCCTCGACGCGCAGTCCGGCGCGCTGCTGCCGTGGCGCGTCGACTTCGACAACACGGTCGGCGCCCTCGCCGAGAGGGCCGGGACCCTCTACGTCGGCGGCCACTTCCAGCACGTCGGAGGGGTGCAGCGGCGCGGCGGGGCCGCGGTCGACGTCGAGACCGGCGAGCTCCTGCCGTGGAACCCGGATCTGACGGGCTTCATGGGGTGGGGACCCGACTACACCGGCGGGATGGACGAGATCGAGCTCGACGGCGACCGCGTGTGGCTGGCCGGCTACTTCATGGCGGTCGGCGGCGAGCCGCGCGCCTCGATCGCCGAGGTCGATCCCGTGACGGGAGCGGCCCGCCCGTGGTCGTTCACGTTCGACGACCGCGTGTGGTCGATCGCGCTCAGCGGAGGTTCGCTCTTCGCGGGCGCCGGCAACTTCCAGCCCGGCTCGAACGCGATGCAGTTCGACGCGTCGACTGCGGAGAGGACCGCATGGCGGCCGGAGCGCGACCGCTACGCGCCCTACGCGATCGACGCGGCGAGCGACCCGATCCTCGTCGGAGGGAACGGTCTGAGGGTGTTCGGAGTGGGGGCGCCGCCGCCGAGCGACCCGCCGCCGGAGGATCCGCCGCCGAGCGATCCGCCGCCCACCGACGACGACGCTCCGGCAACCGAGGACGACGCCGACGAGCGGCCGCTCACGCTCGCTCCCGACCCCGTGCCGCAGAGCGCCGACGCTCCGCCCGCCGACCCCGCCGCTCCGGCGCAGCCGCCCGCCGTCCTCGTCCCGCCGGCCGCGACTCCGGTCGCTCCCGCGAGCGCCGCTCCGGCCCGTCGCGCCGCGAAGCGGCCCCCTCGGGCGTGCCGGAAGCTGAAGCGCAAGCGGGCGGTCCGGAGGTGCCTGGCGGCGCGGCGAGCGGCCGCTCGGCGCCGCTAGAGCCGCCGCCAATACCACGCCCGCCGGAAGGAATATGGCCGCAAAGGGCTAACCTTCGGCGGAGATGGCTTTCCGCGACTCGTGGCACAAGGCGCTCGTCTACTTCGGCCTGGCCGAGGAGCGCCACGCGTCCTACGACGAGGAGCCGGAGGACTTCGAGCCCGAGGCGGAGCTGCAGGAGAGCTACCGCGAGCGCCCGAACGTCCGCCGCCTCTCGACCCGCCGCAGGCGCGACGACTTCGACGACATCTTCGCCGACGACGAGCCGGCGGGCCGCCCGACGACGGTCCTCCGACCGGTCGGCGGCGGCGGGGGCGGAGGCCGCGCGCGCAACGGCGACGTGCGCGTGCACCTCGTCATCCCCAAGTCGTTCAACGACGCCCAGCAGGTCGCGGACCGCTTCAAGGACTCGATCCCGGTGATCCTGAACCTCCAGGGCATCGACACCGACCTGTCGAAGCGCCTGATCGACTTCGCCTCCGGCCTCACCTACGCCCTCGACGGCGGGATGCAGCGCATCGCCGACAAGGTCTTCATGCTCACGCCGCGCAACGTCGAGATCTCGGCGGAGGAGCGCGCGCGGCTCATCGAGAAGGGCTTCTTCAACCAGTCCTGACGCGTCCCGCGCTGCGGGGGGAACTCGCGCGATCAGCCTGCCGTCAGGCTCGGTGCGGGGAGCGCGACGGGTAGCACCAGTGCGAGGGCAATCAGCTCGACGACCTCACGCTCGCGCGACTGGCTGACGTCGTACTTCAGATCAGCACCGTCGGCGAGGTACCGCAAACCGTGGAGAACGCGCTGACCGCGGTCCCGGAGCATGCGGCCGTAAACCCGCAGTGAGACGCGGCCCACGGCGGCGTCGTCGAGAATCGAGTCGGCGAACTCGCACCGCTCGCGGCCGACGAAGGCCGCCAGATGCTCGGCCGCGATCGGCGGCCGCTCCCCGCCACGTGCTTCCACGATCACCGCGAGCGTTTCGCTCGCGGTCGCCGCGAGCCGGCAACAGGCGTCCCGCAAGGACGACAGCGTCGCGATCGTGCCGCCCAGCGCGTCCGCCTGATCGAGCGCGTCCTCGACGTCGAGGATCTCGTGCGCGAGCGCGGCGGCAGCGGTCTCGACGCGCAACGGGCGGTCGTGAAGGCTCTTGCGCCACGTGTTGACGTCGCGGACGAGGTCGCGTCGGTCGCTGATGGCGTGGCCAAGTCGTGAGGTGGTCACGGAGAGCTCCATTGGGACGGTCGGACCCCGAAGCGTCGCGCGAGGATCGGACGGAACGCGCGAGAAGAGAGCGGCGCCTCCGCCCCGTAGACTCAGCGGCCGATGATCGGGCTCGTCGGCAGCGGCAACATGGCACGGGCGCTCGCTCTCGGGTGGGGCGAGCCGGTTCTGTGCACCGACGCGTTCCCGGAGCGCGCCGAGGCGCTCGCCGCCGAGACCGGAGGCGAGGCGCTTCCGGGCAACGGGGACCTCGCTGACCGCGCCGACCTCGTCGTCCTGTGCCACAAGCCCGCGCAGCTCGAGGAGGTCGCCGAGCAGGTCGGCGGGCGCGCGAAGGGCGTGATCTCCATCCTCGGCGCGACGCCGCTTCAGAAGGTCAAGGACGCGTACGGCGACACGCCCGTCGTCCGGATCATGCCGAGCACGCCGGTCGAGGTCCGCGAGGGCGTCAGCTGCCACGCCCGCGACCCCGAAGCCGACCCGGCGCTGGAGCAGAAGGCGCTCGAGCTCTTCGGCCGCGTCGGGCCGGTCGTCACCCTCGACGAGTCGCAGATCGACGCCGCGATGGGCCTCATGAGCTGCGCGCCCGCCTACTGGGCGCTGACCGTCGAGGCGCAGGTCGACGCGGGGATCAAGGCGGGCGTCCCCGCCGACGTCGCCCAGCAGCTCGTCGTCGGCACGATGGCCGGCACCGCGAAGCTGCTGCGCGCCCGCGACCACGACACGCTCGCCACGCGCCGCCAGGTCATGTCCCCGGGCGGCTCGACCGCCCGCGGCCTCGCGGCGCTCGAGAGCGGCGGCATCAGGGCCGCGTTCGACGACGCGATGCAGGCGGTGCTCGACCGATGACGCCCGTCCTGCCGCTCGCCTCCGCCCGCACCGAGATCGCCGACTTCGTGGGCGCGCTGATCACCGTCTACACGCTGATCATCCTCGCCTACATCGTCATCAACCTGATCTTCGCCTTCGGCGCGCGGCCCGGCTACTACCGCTGGCTCGACGCCGTCCTCACCTTCCTGCGCGACGTCTCCGAGCCCTACCTGCGGATCTTCCGCCGCTTCATCCCGCCGCTCGGGCCGCTCGACCTCAGCCCGATCGTGGCGATCTTCGTCCTGCAGATCGTCGGGTCGATCGTCGTCAACCTGATCCGCGGTTGAGCCGCGCCCGCGGGGCGTGGGCGCGGACGGGCATCACGCTCGGCGTCGTCGTCCTCGTCGACCAGGTCACGAAGAAGCTCGTCCGCGACGGCATCACGCCGGGCGACGAGGACCCGATCCTCCCGGCGCTGAAGCTCGTGCACGTCAAGAACGAGGGCGTCGCGTTCGGCATCGAAGCCGGAGGGAAGACGATCGTCATCGCGCTCATCGCGCTCGCGCTCCTCGCGCTCGTCCTGTACTTCGCAAGGCACACGGCGCGGCCGCTGATCTGGCTGCCGACCGGCCTGCTCATGGGCGGCGCGCTCGGGAACATCGTCGACCGCATCCGCGACGGCGCGGTCACCGACTTCCTCAAGATCCCCGCGTGGCCCGCGTTCAACGTCGCCGACGTCGCGATCACCGCGGGCGTGCTCGCGCTGGTGCTGGTGCTGGAACGACGGGAGGGAAGCGATGAAGGTCCCGCCGGAGCGTGAGGGCGAGCGCCTCGACGCGCTCCTCGCCGACAGCCTCGGCTCGCGCACCCGCGCCCAGAAGCTGATCGACGACGGCCGCGTGACGGTCGACGGCGTCCGCACGCCGAAGCGCCACCGCGTGAAGGCGGGCGAGGTGATCGAGGTCGACGAGCCGCCCGAGCCGCAGGCGCCGGAACGCGTCGACGTCCCGTACGCGGTGGCCTACGAGGACGAGCACCTGCTCGTCGTCGACAAGCCGGCGGGCGTCGTCGTCCACCCGGCCCGCGGCCACCGCAGCGGCACGCTGGCCCAGGCGCTCGAGGGCACGGCCGCCGGCGGCGAGGACGAGTGGCGGGCCGGGATCGTCCACCGCCTCGACCGCGACACCTCCGGCCTCATGGTCGTCGCGAAGTCCGAGGAGGCGCACCGCCGGCTGAAGGCGATGATCCAGCGCCGCGAGGTGACGCGCGAGTACCTGGCGCTCGTCCTGGGCCGCCCGCCCTCGCGCAGCGGCACGATCGACGCCGCGATCGGCCGCGACCGCCGCCACCGCACCCGCGTCTCGACCGACACCGACGAGCCCCGCGAGGCAAGGACGCACTTCGCCATGCTGCGCGCGCTCCCGGAGGCCACGCTGCTGCGCGTGCGGCTGGAGACGGGGAGGACGCACCAGATCAGGGCCCATTTCCAGGCGATCGGCCACCCGGTCGCCGGCGATCCCGAGTACGGGGGCGCGGGAGCGTTCGGGCTGGAGCGGCAGTTCCTCCACGCCTTCCGCCTGGCCTTCGAGCACCCGTTCACGCAGGAGCCCGTCGACCTGACGTCGCCGCTGCCGAGCGACCTGGCAACTGTCTCGGACACGCTTCGCGGACTCTGAGCGATTCTACTCTTGGACCATGCCGTCCTTCGATCTCGCTTGGATTCAGTTCGCGGCGGGTGCGGCGGCAGGAGCGCAGCCGCAACGAGTTGAGCCACCGGCCGTAACGCTCCTCGTCGGGCCAAATAACTCCGGCAAGACACGCGCTCTGACGGAACTTGCCTTGCTAGCCACTGCCTCGGCCGACCCCAGGGTGGTCATTGACAGCGTCGGCTGGGCCTTTGGCACCGAAGCCGAGGTCCGCGCAGACATCGAGAAGCTGGCTGTGCCGCCTGCACCCGGCGAAGCCTTCTTGGAGGGGCAGACAAAGGTGCAGGGATTGCCGCTATCCGTGAGCGGCGTGCTTGGTCTGATCGAGCCTGCTCAGCTGGTCACAGCCGTCCGGGGTTTCGTGCCCGACTCGAGTCCACCCCCGGCTGCACTGCAGTTTCTCGTTGGCTCGCAGACGGCACTCCTCCGCGGGCGCGATCGCCACACGCTCGTGGCACAGTCTCCGCTCGGGGACCTCCAGCAACCGGCGGCGCACCACCTCAGCGCCCTGTTTCGAGACGACCAGCTTCGTCAGAGTGTCCGCGAACTCGTCAGCGACGGCCTCGGCATGTATTTCGTGTTGGATCCCACGAACACCGGCCAGGTGCGGGTGCGTCTCTCGCTGGTCGCGCCGCCGTCCGCTGCGGTTGAGCGTCGGCTCGACCAGCCAGCCGTCGAGTTCCAGAGCCGCGCGCTGCCGATTGAGACGCAGAGCGATGGGATCCAGTGCTTCGTGGGGCTCATCGCGGCGACGGCGGGGCTGCCGCATCAGCTGATTCTCGTGGATGAGCCGGAAGCGTTCTTACATCCGCCCCTCGCACGGCGCATCGGTTCGGCGTTGGCGAACGCGGCGCGTCAGCGTGAGGGACGCGTGATCGCGGCAACGCACAGCTCTGCGTTCGTAATGGGAGCCCTAGAGAGCGGCGTCGACGTCCTCGTGGTGCGGATGACGTATGAGCCGGGCAGGGGCGCCGCCACGGTGCGGTCGCTCAGGCCTTCGCTCCTGCGCCCCCTCACGCATGATCCGCTGCTGCGCTCAAGCCGGGCTCTGGATGGCCTTTTTCACCGAGCGGTGATCGTGGGGGAGGCCGACGCCGATCGCGTCCTATACGAGGAGGTCAACCGGCGGCTCGTCGCCGCGGGTCGCGGTGTCCGCGACGCACTCTTCATCAACGCGCAGAACTGGCAGACGCAGGCGAGGATCATCGGCCCGCTGAGGACACTTGGTGTTCCCGCGGCGGCGATCGTTGACATGGACGCCCTCGCCGGCCAGCACGCTGAGTGGGATCGCTTCTACGATGCGATCGCCACCAACGCGTCGGACCGAGAGGCGCTCGAGGATCTTCGCCTGGCCGCGCAAGCTGCACTTCGTCGCCGCGGGCGCGACTACAAGGAGCAAGGCCTTGCCGCGTTGACCGGAGCGGACCGAAAAGAGCTCTCAGCCGCGGTCAGAGCGCTTGCGAAGTGCGGCATCTTCGTCGTACCGGTCGGATCCCTCGAAAGTTGGCTGCCGCGGCTGCGGGTTCGGGGTCGAAAGAAGGATTGGGTCGTTCGTGTGCTCGATGCGATGGGCGCCGACACGGCCGAGCCGACATACGTGAGGCCCGCTTCCGGCGACGTCTGGAAGTTCATGGATCTGATTGCGACATGGGTCGACGATCCTGAGCGGCGCGGCATGCCGTAGGGACCCTCCGAAGCAACGGGGCGCCCCATCCTGGGGCGCCCCGTCACCTGCTCCGGGCGGGTCGGCCCCCGAAGGTAGGGGAAGGGGGACCGTCCCGTACTGAGCGCCAACGCAGGGACGAAAACGATCTTGCGTACACTGGGACACAGTTTTTCCGACCCCTACCCCGGGCGACGACCCCGGCGGATCCTGCCCGGCCCACGAGCCGGGTCCCGCCGGAGCGCACGGGCACAGCACCCAGACGACACAAGGAGCACTCCGAATGGCCGACGTCGGCATCCGTGAGTTGCTGGAGGCCGGGGTCCACTTCGGCCACCAGACCCGCCGTTGGAACCCGAAGATGCGCCGCTTCATCCACGGCGAGCGCGACGGGATCTACATCATCGACCTGCTGAAGACCGAGGCGCTGCTGCGCACGGCGCTCGACTTCGCCGGCGACGTCGCCCGCCGCGGCGGCACGATCCTCTTCGTCGGCACGAAGAAGCAGGCCCGCGAC